>JASHVY010000265.1 GCA_030044345.1 Acetobacteraceae bacterium
TCGATCTACTCGCCCGTGCGCCGCGTGTCCTACCGCGTCGAGCCAACCCGCGTGGCGCAGGTCACGGACTATGACAAGCTGCTCCTGACGGTGGAGACGAACGGCACGGTAGGGCCGGAGGATGCCGTGGCGCTGGCGGCGCGGATCCTGCAAGACCAGCTCCAGCTCTTCATCAATTTCGAGGAGCCGCGCGAGCTTCGCCATGAGGAGCCGACCGAGGATCTGCCCTTCAACCGCAATCTCCTGCGCAAGGTGGACGATCTCGAGCTCTCGGTGCGCAGCGCCAATTGCCTGAAGAACGACAATATCGTCTATATCGGCGATCTCGTTCAGAAGACCGAGCAGGAAATGCTGCGCACGCCGAATTTCGGGCGCAAATCGCTGAACGAGATCAAGGAGGTCCTGGCGGCGATGGGGCTTTCCTTGGGCATGACCGTGCCGGGCTGGCCGCCGGAGAATATCGAGGAGCTGGCAAAGCGGCTCGAAGAGCCGTTCTGAGCGGCGACCGCGAAGGAGAAAGCAAACCATGCGTCACGGTCTGGCCGGTCGTAAGCTCGGCGTGACCTCAAGCCACCGGCAGGCGATGCTGCGCAACCTGACGGTCGCCCTCTTCAAGCACGAGCAGATCACGACCACGCTGCCCAAGGCAAAGGAGCTGCGGCCGGCAGCCGAGCGGTTGATCACGCTCGGCAAGCGCGGTGGCCTGGCCGCCCGCCGCCAAGCCTACGCAACGCTCCGTGATGAGAAAATCGTGGCGAAGCTCTTCGAGACGATCGCCGAACGCTATCGCACACGCGCCGGCGGTTATACCCGGGTCCTCAAGGCCGGAATCCGCTATGGGGATGCGGCGCCGATGGCAGTCATCGAGCTGGTCGACCGGGATCCTTCCGCCAAGGGCCAGGACAGCGGCCCCAAGCCCGAGGCCAAAGAGGAAGAAACCGCCGCGGCATGATCCTCTGACTCAGGCCAGGCTCGAATAGCCGCCATCCACGACGATCGCGGCGCCGGTGATGAAATCGGACGCAGGCGCGGCAAGGAAGGCAGCGATGCCCGCGAAATCCTCGGGCTCGCCCCACCGGCCCGCCGGCGTGCGTGCCAACACCCGCTCATTCAAACCCGGCACCTGGCTGCGTGCCCGGCGGGTGAGTTCCGTGTCGATCCAGCCGGGCAGGATCGCGTTCACCTGAATATTGTCCTTGGCCCAGGCGACAGCGAGCGCCCGCGTCGTTTGCAAGATGCCGCCCTTGCTCGCCGCATAGGGCGCGGAATAGGGCGCAGCGAAAAGCGACATCATCGAGCCGATATTGATGATCTTCCCCCCGCCGCGCTGGCACATGCCGGAATAGGCCGCCTGGGCACACCAGAAGGCGCTGTTGAGGTTGACATCGAGGACGGATTGCCATTCCTCGTCCGAGTATTCCTCGGGCCGCTTGCGGATCGAGATCCCGGCATTGTTCACCAGGATGTCGAGCCGGCCGAGCTGGCGGCCGACCGTCTCGATCAGCGCGCGGCAGGACTCGGCCTTGCCTGCATCGAAAGAAACGAAAGAAGCGCGCCCGCCCAGTTTCGCGATCTCGGCGACAGCCGCTTCCGCCTTGGCGGCGTCTCGTGCCGCGATCGCCACTGCCGCTCCGGCCTCCGCCAAGCCCTTGGCCATGCCGAGGCCGATGCCGCCATTGCCACCGGTCACCACCGCCACTTTCCCGCTCAGATCGAAGAGACGCATCCGCCTTCCTTTCCTCTTGCCCTTGTGCCAACGCCTGTTGCGCTATCTTCGCACCATGTCGTCATCGCAACACCCACCGGCAGACCTCTTTGGGGATAGCCCCAGCGTTCCGTCGCCTCCGGCGAGCGCATCGCGCCCCTCGGCCGAACGTCCCTTGGCCGAGAGACTTCGCCCGAAATCGCTCGACGAGGTCGTCGGGCAGGATCATCTCCTGGGACCGGCGGGAACGCTCACGCGCATGTTGGCGCAGGGCTCGCTCGCCAGCCTCATCCTGTGGGGCCCGCCCGGCTCGGGCAAGACGACCATCGCCCGCCTGCTCGCCGCGCGCGCGGGCCTCGCCTTCGTCCAGCTCTCCGCCGTGTTCTCGGGCGTCGCCGACCTCAAGCGCGCTTTCGAGGAGGCGGCACGAAGGCGCCAGCATGGCCAGGGCACGCTCCTTTTCGTGGACGAAATCCATCGCTTCAATCGTGCTCAGCAGGATGCCTTTCTTCCGGTGGTCGAGGATGGGACCATCGTGCTGGTGGGCGCGACGACCGAGAATCCCTCCTTTGCCCTGAACGGTGCGCTCCTTTCGCGCTGCCAGGTCCTGGTCCTGCGCCGGCTGGACGATGCGGCATTGGAATTGTTGCTATCCCGCGCCGAATCCGCGCTCCATCCGCTCCCCCTCACTGCGGAAGGACGGGCGGCGCTCCGCGCCATGGCGGACGGGGATGGGCGCTATCTCTTCAACATGGTCGAGCAGTTGGAGGCGCTGGCGGAAGATGCGAAACCGCTCGACGCGGCGGGGCTCGCTTCGCTGCTCGCGCGGCGTGCGGCGCTTTACGACAAGGACCGGGAAGAGCATTACAACCTGATCTCGGCGCTGCACAAATCGCTGCGGGGCTCAGACCCCGATGCCGCTCTCTACTGGCTCGCACGGATGTTCGCAGGCGGGGAGGATCCGCGCTATATCGCCCGCCGCCTC
>JASHVY010000266.1 GCA_030044345.1 Acetobacteraceae bacterium
TGCTGTACTTCTCCATTTCCGGCGAAAGCCGACAGCCGCCACGGTCTCCCACAGAAGGCGAACCACATCGGCCTTGTGTCCGGCGACTCTTAACACCCATATTCATATTAGTGATAGATCATGGCGCAAGTCTAGAAACTGCCAACGCGTTAGTGATTTTTCTCACTGAAAGCACAGGCATCGTTCGCTGCGATGAGCCGCAGGAGATCGCCGATGATGAACTCCCGGCGTCCCCTGCTGTCCGCCGGATGACGAGCACGACCCTCCGTGTGGTGATGGAAAGTTTAAGTCGATCTGAGAGGGGCGGCAACTTTCCCATCCTTCCATTCTAATAAGACGTGGCCGTGGTCTTTGCGATTTGGAGTACTTCTCCGCATCCTTAATCTAAAATTGAGAAGTCACGCCAGGCGCAGATTGTCCAATGTCCGTTCAATGGCTTCGCCTGCACTGAGCAGAACAGAGGTTGGATCCCATGTGCCATCAAGGAATTGCTGCCGGCGTCCTTCCGCGAGCTTGACCGGAAACACATTGCCAGCCACCTTGATCGTCAATGTCTTCAGATCGAGCGTGAACCGCGTCTGCGGTGCTGTCTCGCTCAAACGTTGGATGGCGGTGACCGTCTCCGCCGAGGCCTGAACACAGGGCATGCCGACGGACACGCAATTGCCGGCGAAAATTTCGCCGAACGATTCGCCGACGATGGCTTCGATCCCGAACCGCCGCAGACCTTGCGGCGCGTGCTCACGCGACGAACCACAGCCGAAGTTTCTGTTCACCACAAGCATCGCGCCACCCGCAAACCGTGGGTCATCCAGCGGGAGCAGTTGCCCGGCCCGCCGTGCCGCTGCGCGGCTGTCTGCGAAGACATGCTCCTCCATGCCCCGGAAAGTGATCGTTTTCAGGTAACGTGCCGGCAGGATCTGGTCCGTATCGATGTCATCGCCACGGATCGGGATGGCGCGTCCGGAAATCGACGTGACCCGTGGATCGTTGGGAGGAGCGATCATGCTTTCACTCCCATCCGGCTTGCACGCGAGAAGAACTGGCGCGCGTCGGTGACTTCGCCCGCGATCGCCGCCGCAGCGACCATCACCGGCGACATCAGAATGGTGCGCCCCGTCGGCGAGCCTTGCCGTCCCCGGAAGTTCCTGTTCGATGAAGAGGCGCATGTTTGCTGGCCCTTCAGGCTATCAGCATTCATGCCACAGCAGAGTGAACACCCGGCATCACGAAATTCGAACCCTGCGTCGATGAGCACCTTGTCGATCCCTCGGGCGATCAGCGCTTCGCGGACCTGTCGGGAACCAGGAACCGCCAGAGCCCTGACATGGGGCGCGACATGCAGCCCTCGTCCACGCAATTGCTCAGCCACTGCCTCGAAATCCGAAACCCGGCCATTGGTACAGGAACCAAGGAAGGCGACATCAATACGGGTGCCCAGAACCGGAGCGCCCGAAGGGAATCCCATGAACCGGAGAATCTCCGCAATATTGTTCCGTTCCTGATTGTCCCGCTCCTGATCCGCCAGCCGCGAGGGATCCGGCACGAAGCCGCCAACCGGCACGGACTGGTCCGGCGAAACGCCCCACGTGACCATCGGCTGGATGTCCTCACCGCGCAGCACGACGCTATCGTCATAGACGGCGTCGGGGTCCGAGCGAACGCGATCCCACGCAAGGATCGCCTGATCCCAGGCGGCACCCTTTGGGGCAAGCTCGCGTCCGCGAAGATAGTCGTAGGTCGTTCGGTCGGGATTGACGTACCCGCAGCGGGCGCCCGCTTCGATGGCCAGATTGCAGAGAGTCATTCGCTCTTCCATGGAAAAGCGATCCACCACGGCACCGCCGAATTCATAAGCAAAGCCCACGCCGCCCTTGGCGCCGAGGACATGGATCACATGCAGGGCAACATCTTTGGCATAGACACCGGCATTCAACCTGCCGGTGATCTCGATGCGGCGAACCTTGAGTTTCTCCATCAGGAGCGTCTGGCTCGCAAGAACGTCGCGCACTTGGGATGTCCCAATCCCGAAGGCGATCGCGCCGAACGCTCCGTGGGTCGAGGTATGGCTGTCGCCGCAGACAATCACCATGCCCGGCTGGGTGAGGCCGCGTTCCGGTGCAACGACGTGGATGATGCCGTGCTGGCCCTGTGAGGGATCGAAATAGGTCAGGCCGAACTCGGCCATGTTGGCACCCATGGCCTCGACCTGGGCGGCGGCCAGGGGATCAACAAACTCACGGGGATCACCACCCGTCGAGATGGAGTGATCGGCGCTGCCGAACGTCCGGCCGGGATGGCGCACGCTGAGGCCCCGCTCGCGCAGCGTCTCGAAAGCCTGAGGGCTCGACACCTCATTGAGCAAATGGAGGTCCACCGCGAGCTGAAACTGCCCCGATGTCACTTCCCGAACGACGTGACGGTCGAAAACTTTTTCATAAAGGTTCCGCCCCATGGCATCCTCTCTTGGTATCCCAAAATGCACTTGTGTGGGATACCGGATTGGGATAAGAAGTCCAGTACCAAAATTGGATTCCCTTATTCCTCCAATATCCTTCACTTAACCCTTCACTGGGGCCGCCATGTCGCAAATGCTTCAGATCCACGACCAGCTCCGGGAAATGATTCTCTCGCTCGATCTCGGACCCGGGGAACGGCTGACGGAGCGGTGGCTGGAAAGCCGCTTTGAAGGGTCCCGCACGCCGATCCGGGCAGCCCTGGTACGGCTCGAAGGGGAAGAACTGGTCCGGCGCGACGGTCGCAACTGGATCGTCGCGCCGATCGACCTTGGCGAATTGGCGGCGCTGGCCGAATTTCGTGAACCGCTGGAAACAACCGCCGTACGCCTTGCCTGCCAGCGGGCAAGCGAAGCAGACCTTGCGGCGATCGAAGCAATGCTGGATGCCTGCCAATCGGGTGCGCCGCGCGAGGAATGGCACCGGGTCGGCACCGATTTCCATGTCGAGATCGCCCGCCTCTCGGGCAACCCGTTCATCGTCAAGGCAATCGAGGGGGCGATGACCCGGCTCTCTCGCGCGCGCTGGCTTGAAGTTTGGACGGAACCGTCGCGCGAGCAGGCCTGGGCCGAGCATCGGCGGATACTCGGGTTCATCAGGAAGAACGAACCGGATGCCGCCGCACGCGAGGCGAGCGAGCATATCCGTGACACCCGCGACCGCCTGCTCCGCTCATTGACCGACGATCGCCGCAGCCTGCGTGCCCGCGGTTTCGCCGTGATCGGCATGCGATAGCATGGGCACGGCGCTCGCAGGTGAAATGGTCCTCGATGAGGACCATTGGAAACGAAACCTGATTGTTTGCGTCTTCGGATCGTTCACCACGATCGTCGCGATGACGCTGCTGCTGCCGTTTCTGCCGCTCTACGTCGCTGAGCTCGGCATAACGAACCATGCCGCCATCGTGCAATGGTCAGGGATCGTCTATGGGGCAACCTTCTTCAGCGCCGCCTTGACAGCACCCCTCTGGGGCCGATTGGCAGACCGCTACGGTCGCAAGCTCATGCTGATCAGGGCCAGCCTCGGTATGGCAATCGCGATGTCGCTCATCGGCATGGCCCATAATATCTGGCAACTGGCCGCATTCCGGCTGCTGGCCGGCTTGCTCGGCGGCTATGCCTCGGGCTCCACCGTGCTGGTCGCCGCCCAAACCCCGAAGGCGCGTTCCGGCTGGGCGCTCGGCGTGCTTTCCGCCGGCATCATGGCCGGCAACTTGGTCGGTCCATTGATCGGCGGCGCTTTGCCGCCGTTGATCGGCATCCGTTCGACCTTCCTTCTGGCGGGGGCCGTCATCTTCATTACCTTCCTCGGCACGACCTTCCTGATCCGCGAGGAAGCGCGACCGCGAAAGGTTCGCGCGGCCAGGTCGAAGGGGGGCTGGTCGCTCATTCCGGCCAAACGCCCCGTCGTCGCCATGCTGGCGACGGGCCTGCTCCTGATGGTCGCGAATATGTCGATCGAGCCGATCATCACGGTCTATGTCGCCCAATTGGTCAAAGCGTCTCAAGTGACTTTTGTCGCAGGCCTCGTCATGTCCGCCGCAGCCCTGGGCAGCGTTCTTTCCGCTTCCCGCCTCGGAAGGCTGGCGGACCATATCGGCCACCAGAGAATCATCATCGCGTGCCTCGCCATTGCGGCACTTCTGCTGGTTCCACAGGCCTTCGTCGTCCGCGGATGG
Source organism: Acetobacteraceae bacterium (assembly GCA_030044345.1). Lineage (GTDB taxonomy): Bacteria > Pseudomonadota > Alphaproteobacteria > Acetobacterales > Acetobacteraceae > JAKAWQ01. The sequence goes on from JASHVY010000266.1 coordinate 4,195, forward strand.
CAACTCATCCTGCTCCGCTTCCTGATGGGTCTGGCACTCGGTGGATTGCTGCCCGCGATCGCCAGCGTCATCCGGCACAATGTGCCGGAACGCATTGTCGGTGGTGTTCTGGGCTATTCCGTGTCGGCTCAATATGCGGGGCAGGTGATCGGTCCCCTCATCGGTGGTTTCGTCGGCGGCCATATCGGCATGCGCGCCGTCTTCCTGGGAACGAGTCTTCTGATGGCGGTGGGCGCAATCGCCAATTCCACGGTTACAAGAAGCCGATGATCCAGCCGTCATCGGCATGCGAGCGTCGCCTCGATGGCGCACGCTGGACGACCACCATAGTCGCATTTCCAAACGGGCTCTGAGTGATCTCGAAACCTTCACTGTGGGGATCTGGCATCGTCACCGGCATGGCGATAAATATCGTTCGGGCTGCGGCGCCTTTGCGCGGCACGACGCCGCTCGCCATGATGGGCCATCGCGCTGGCGGCTGGTGAGGTAGCGCGTCGAAGGGCATATCGCGTGCCTGCAGGCATGGATAGCCATAAGACATGCCCCGTACTTAGGTGTAGGTCAAACCATCAGATGAGAAAGATTGTGGCGTCGTGCCGCCACAAGCATGGTCTTGTTCCAGGTTGCTTTGCCACGCGGCACGAGGTCGCGCCTGGCTCAGGTCGAGGGGCGAGAAACGACCACTGAAAAAGTGCTTCGCTCGTCAAAACGAATCGTAGTAGCCTGAAGAGAAGACGGTGAGCCGGTTTCGTGCTGCGGGCCAACCCGGCCGGCTTGCTGACGCTGGTGATAGACTTCACGCTGTCTATGCGTTGTAGAGCGTGCCGAGGAAGTCAAGGAGGCACGGTGCAGGCAAGGCGGACTGGTTCCCCGCGCGGGCGAACAATCGTGCAGCAGATCCGTCGTTGCGCAGTGCTGGCGACTGCACTCGGCCTGACTTCGTGCGGGCCCAGCGTCCTCGATCCGCAGGGCTATGTCGGCGTGGCCGATCGGCAGATCCTGCTCGACTCGCTCGGGATCATGCTGGTCATCATCGTGCCGGTGATCATCGCGACGGCCGGTGTCGCTTGGTGGTTCCGTGCCTCGAACACACGGGCGCGCTATATGCCGGATTTCGTCTATTCCGGCAGTATTGAGCTGGTCGTCTGGTCCATCCCGCTGATGACGATCCTGCTGCTCGGCGGCGTCGCCTGGGTGGGCTCGCATGAACTTGACCCGGCCGCACCGCTGCCCTCGAAGACGCCGCCGCTCGATGTCCAGGTCGTTTCGCTCGATTGGAAATGGCTGTTCATATACCCGAAGCAGGGCGTGGCCAGCGTCAATCGTCTGGTGATCCCGGTTGGAACACCGGTGCATTTCGTTCTGACATCGGCAAGTGTCATGAACGTATTCTTCGTCCCCCAGCTCGGCAGCATGATCTACACGATGAACCGGATGGCCGATCGGCTCAACCTGATCGCAGACCATCCCGGTACCTATTATGGCGAGTCCGCCATGATCAGTGGTGACGGATTCGCGACCATGCATTTTGACGTGGATGCTGTGCCCACCGATCAGTTCACTGCCTGGGTGACGACGGCAAAGAGCAACGGCCCAAGCCTCGATACGCAAACCTATGGCGCTCTCATGAAGCAGAGCATGAGCGTGCAGCCTTTTACCTACCGTACGGTGGAGCCCGATCTGTTCCTCAAGATCGTCACGCAAGCCGTTCCGCCCGGCCCCGGCCCCGAAAACGCACAAACGCCGGGCGATGCCGGCAAGGCGTTGAGGAATTAGGCGATGCTGGGCAAGCTTAGCTGGTCCGCGATCCCGTTCGATCAGCCGATCCCGCTGGCGGCAGGGGCGCTCGTTCTCATCGTCATTCTCGCCGTGCTCGCCTGGATCTTGGTAAAGGGCTACATGCCCTATCTGTGGCGGGAGTGGATCACCAGCGTCGACCATAAGCGCATCGGTGTGATGTATTGCCTGCTCGGGCTCGTTATGCTGATTCGCGGCTTCATAGACGCAATCATGATGCGCTCGCAGCAGGCGCTCGCTTTCCGCGCACCGGGCTACCTGCCGCCCGATCATTTCGACCAGATCTTCTCGGCCCATGGCACGCTCATGATCTTTTTCGTCGCGATGCCGTTCGTCATCGGGTTGATGAACTTTGCCATGCCGCTGCAACTCGGCGCGCGCGACGTAGCCTTCCCGACATTGAACTCCGTCAGCTTCTGGCTCACGGCCACCGGCGCGCTGCTCATCAACATCTCGCTTGTGGTAGGCGAATTCTCGCGCACGGGCTGGCTCGCCTACCCACCGCTCTCGGAGCTCACCTATTCTCCGGATGTCGGTGTCGATTATTATCTCTGGTCAGTGCAAATATCGGGTATTGGCACGCTGCTCACGGGCGTCAATCTCGTCACCACCGTCCTCAAGATCCACGCGCCCGGCATGACCTATATGCGCATGCCGATCTTTTGTTGGACGACCCTCGCATCAAACCTGCTGATCGTCGCAGCCTTCCCGGTGCTCACCGCCACCTATGCAATGCTGCTGCTCGATCGCTATCTCGGATTCCATTTCTTCACGAACACAGCCGGCGGCAATATGATGATGTTTATGAACCTCATCTGGATGTGGGGACATCCGGAGGTTTATATCCTGATTCTGCCGGCATTCGGCATCTATTCCGAGGTGGTCTCAACCTTCTCGCGCAAGCCGCTTTTTGGCTACCGCTCGATGGTGATGGCGACCATGGCCATCTGTATCATCTCCTTCATGGTGTGGCTGCATCACTTTTTCACCATGGGCGCGGGCGCGAACGTCAACGCGATCTTTGGCATCGCCTCCATGATCATCGCGGTGCCCACCGGAGTGAAGATCTTCAACTGGCTATTCACCATGTATGGCGGGCGCGTCGTCTTCGCCGTTCCGATGATGTGGGCGATCGCATTCATGATCACCTTCACCATCGGTGGCATGACAGGCGTGCTGCTCGCCGTTCCGCCCGCCGATTTCCTCGTGCACAACAGCCTGTTTCTCGTGGCGCATTTCCACAACGTCATCATCGGGGGTGTTCTGTTCGGTGTCTTCGCCGGCTACACCTACTGGTTTCCCAAGGCGTTCGGGTTCCGGCTGCATGAGGGCTGGGGCAGGGCCGCCTTCTGGTTCTGGGTAATCGGCTTCTACGTGGCTTGGATGCCGGGCTACGTGCTTGGCCTTGAGGGCATGACCCGGCGGCTGCAGCACTACGACGTGGCGGCTTGGCATCCCTGGCTTGTGATCGCCGCCTTCGGGACAGTGATCATCCTTCTCGGCATCATCTCGCAGATCGTGCAGCTCTTCGTCAGCATCAAGCTCCGTGAGGAGCTGCGCGACGTGACCGGTGATCCCTGGAACGGCCGCTCCCTCGAATGGTCTACCGCCTCGCCGCCGCCACCCTTCAATTTTGGCGTGCTGCCCAACGTGGAAGGCGAAGAGCCCTATTGGGGCGTCAAGCAACGTGCCATCGAGAGGGGTGAGCTTCGCCCGGAGCCCGAATATTCCGAAATCGAGCTGCCGCGAAACAGCCCGACGGGCTTCATTTGCGCCTTCTTCGCGACCTTCGCCGGTTTCGCATTGATCTGGCATATCTGGTGGCTCGTGATCCTCTCCTGCATCGGCGCGTTCATCACCTTCGTCATCTTCGCCTGGCGAGACCGCTCTGAATATATCATCCCGGTGGAGGAGGTCGCGCGGTTGGACCGTGCCAACCGTACAGCGCGAGCCGCTTGGCTCGCCGCCAACGTACAGGCCGCGGAATGAGCGGCGCGCAGGCCGGGACCGGCGTAAGCCCAGCCGATCCCTATCGGATTGGACATTACGTCGGGTTCCGCCAGGGAACGGCCGGACACGCCGCCCGGGAACTTGCGTCGAAGCGTGTCATCGTCGGGTACGGCTTCTGGATTTTTCTGCTCAGCGATATCGTGATGTTCTCGACCTTCTTCGCGAGCTTCGGGGTGCTGTCCGGGCAGACCGCCGGCGGACCGAGCGGAAAAGACCTGTTCAACCTCACCAACGTTGCAATCGAGACGGCCTGCCTGCTCTTCTCCAGCTTCACTTGCGGCATTGCGAGTATCGGCGCCCGGACGCACGACAACCTCATGTATTACGGCGGCATGGCCGTCACCTTCGTGTTCGGCGCGAGCTTCCTCTATTTTGAGATGCATGAATTCGTGGATCTCATCCTGCAAGGTGCCGGGCCGGAGCGAAGCGCGTTCCTCTCCGCCTTCTTCACGGTCGTCGGGTGCCACGGCCTGCACGTAACTCTCGGGTTGATGTGGTTGCTCACCATGGTCGCGCAGGTTTTCTCGAAGGGGTACAGGCCTGACATTCTCCGCCGCGTGCTGTGCTTCAGCCTGTTCTGGCACACGCTGGATATCATCTGGGTCGCGTTGTTCACGATCGTCTATCTGATGGGGGCAGGCCAATGAGCCACGCCGACCAGCCGGAGCGTTTGCATGAGACCGATATTTCACCCGGTGACGATCGCCCCGACAGAAGCGAGATTGCTCACGGCCTTATCGGCTACGCGGTCGGGCTCGCGCTCGCCGTGCTGCTTTCCATAGTCTCGTTCTTCGTCGCCGGGACCAATCTCGTCTGGCAGCCGAGCATCCCGATCGCGCTCTTCGTGCTGGCGGTCGCTCAGATCGGTGTGCACCTCGTCTTCTTCGTGCATATCACGACCGGGCCGGACAACACCAACAATGTGATGGCGCTCGCTTTTGGTGTGCTAATCGTCTTTCTCGTCATCGCCGGCTCGCTGTGGATCATGAGCCAGCTCAACGCCAACATGGCGCTGCCGATGAACCAACTCATGCAAATGCAGCCCTGACAGGCGGCGTTGTCAATTTAACCCGGCTATTCTTGCTCGCGCGCAACCTTGCTTCACGACCCGGCCAAGCTCGGCGATTTGTCGTGCCACAAGAAGGCCTTGAACGCAGGGAAAGTTGCAGAATTTTGTTGCCAACAGAGCAAAGTTGACAAAACTTGCATCCGCGCCAACGCTGGCCGGCATGCCCAATACGCTGGATGCACTATCGGGCTTGCCCTGTTGGGCCCACGATCGACCGCGCTGACGCCCCCAGCGACATCGACTTGCCTGCTCCCGAGCCTGTGCGGAAGAACCTGCTTGTTGAGGTACGTGCGGTCTCAGTCAATCCGATTGACGCCAAGGCGCAGATGAGGCGGCACGCTCCCGCTTTGAGCGGGTGAGTTGTAGAAAGGTCGGCGCGACCGAGATGATCGCACCGACCTCGGGCGACATCAGGCCTGGATGAAGGCCAGCAGGTCCGCGTTGACGACGTCGGCATTCACCGTCACCATTCCGTGCGAAAAGCCCGGATAGGTCTTCAGCGAGCCGTTCTTGAGAAGCTTGATCGTGAGCACGGCCGAATCCGCGATCGGGACGATCTGATCGTCTTCGCCATGCATTACCAGTGTGGGCACGGTGATCTTTTTCAGATCCTCGGTGAAGTCGGTTTCGGAGAAGGACCTGATGCCTTCATAGTGCGCAATGGCTGCGCCCATCATGCCCTGGCGCCACCAATTGTTGATGACGCCGGGAAAGACCTTCGCACCGTCACGATTGAAGCCGTAGAATGGTCCGGATGCGACATCAAGAAGGAACTGCGAGCGATTGGCGGCGAGCGCGGCCCGGTAGCTATCGAATACTTCAATTGGAGTGCCACCCGGATTGGTGTCTTTCTTCACCATGACTGGCGTAACGGCGCCAATCAAGACTGCCTTCGACACTCGGTCTTGATAGCGAGCGACATAGCGCGCAACTTCCCCGCCTCCCCACGAGTGGCCGACATGCACGGCCTTCTTGAGGTTGAGGCTTGAGGTCACCGCGGCAACATCCTCGACAAAGTGGTCCATGTCATAGCCGCTGTCCGTTTGGTCCGAGCGCCCATGTCCTCGACGGTCGTGAGCGATAACGCGGAAGCCGTGATGCAGGAAAAACAGAAACTGGGTATCCCAGTCATCGGCTGATAGGGGCCAACCATGATGAAACACGATCGGTTGCGCGCCGCGCGGCCCCCAATCCTTGAAGAATATTTTCGTTCCGTCTTTCGTCGTCACAAATGGCATGTTGTTCTCCTATGGCATTCGGGAGTTGTGAGAGGGAACAGATCTGGGATACCGACGGTTTAAGGTTGGTATTCGGGCATATCCTTTTCATTTTTCTACAACGCGGAGTGAATAAGAGGGCGGCAATAGCTCACTTCAGTCGTGGTCCGATGCTCTTTGTGACGGCCGGAACCACCCATGACAGAGGCAGCAGCGGAAGGAGTTTCCTCGATCCTTCCAACATTGTCGAAAGCTCCGGAGCGCCGCGCCGAAAGGCAATTCTGCCACTTGTAATGTCGTGCCAGCTTCATCAGCTCC
>JASHVY010000032.1 GCA_030044345.1 Acetobacteraceae bacterium
GCCAACCTCGCCGCATCCGGCGAAGCCGACCTCACCTTCACCCTGCTGCCACAGGCCGCGACGCGCATGGAGACGAACGGTCAGGCACACATCCTGCGTGCCACCACGCCGCGCGTTGACATGTTCACCATGAACCTCGCGCTGCCGCAGTTCGCGGATGCTCGCATGCGCCAGGCGCTGTCGTTGGCAATCGATCGCACCGGCATCGCCCGCGCGATCCTGCGCGATCCGGCCGGTGCTGCGACGCAGCTTCTGCCGCCGGTACTGGCGGGCTGGTACGACGCCCACTTGCCACCGCTCCGGCGCGATGTCGTCCAGGCAAAGGGCCTGCTGACAGCAGCCGGCTGGAGCGCCGGTGCGGACGGCATCATGACCCACGCCGGCCAGCGCCTCTCGGCGCGCGTGCTAATCCCGTCCAATCGTCCGGAGCTGCCGATCATGGGGCAGGCGATGCAGGCTGAGATGCGCGAGATCGGGGCGGAACTGGTGCTGCATCCGGGTCCGACGGCCGACATTCCCTCCGCGGCCCGTAGCGGGACGCTTCAGGCCGCCCTGCTGTCACGGACTTACGTGAACGTACCCGATCCAATCGGCACGATCCTGCCGGACTTCGCGTCCGATCACACGATCTGGGCCTCCACGAACTACCACAGCGCCGAGATGCGCCGGCTGGTCGGGACCTATGTCGAGGAGTTCGATGTGACCGCCGAGGCCGGCCTGCGCCGGAGCATCGTCGCGCTGCTACAGCGGGAGTTGCCGGTTATTCCGGTCGCCTGGGCTCAGCTCAACGCCGCAGCCTCGCACCGGCTGGACCTCAAGAGCGTGCAGCTCGATCCCTTCGAGATGAGCTACCGTCTGCCGGAGATCCGATGGGCCGCCTAGCCCGCACGCTGCTACGGCGCGTCGGGCAGACGGCAATCGTTGCAATCCTGGTGGCGAGCGCATGTTTCGTCGCGATGCAGGCCCTGCCCGGCGATCCGGCGCTCTACGCCGCTGCCGCGCGCTATGGCGACGGCCATGTCACCGCTGCAAACACCGCCATCCTGCGCCGAGAGTCCGGGCTCGATCGACCGATCGCGGTGCAGTACGCCGCGTGGATGGTGGAACTCGCATCGGGGAACTTGGGCCGCTCGTTTCGAACCGGTGAACCGGTGCTGGACGAGTTGCTGCCCAGGCTCCGGGTCACCCTGACCGTGGGAGGGTGGGCTGGGGCCGTCGCCGTGCTGCTGGCGCTGCCGCTCGGGATCCTGGCCGGTCGTCGGCCCGGCGGCGCCGTAGACAGGAGCGTGGCCGCGCTCGCGGCGCTGCTCGCCTCCGTGCCCAGCTTCGTCGCAGGAACGCTTCTAGTGGCCCTGCTCGCCGTGCATCTCCGTTGGCTGCCCGCGGCCGGCGCCGGCTCACTCGCGGACCTCGTGCTGCCGGCGTTCACGCTGGCGCTCGCCCTGCTGCCGGGTCTGGCGCGCATCGTACGGCATGCAGTGGCTGGTGTGGCCGGGGCACCCTACGCAATCTTCGCCCGCATGCGCGGCGTGCCGGCATGGCGGATCGCGCTCCAGGTTCTGGCGCGGCCGGCCGTGATCCCGATCGTCTCGTATCTTCCGGTCCTGGCTATGCAGTTGATCGAGGGCTTCATCACCATCGAGCTCGTGTTCAACCTTGATGGCGTCGGCACGCTCCTCGTGCGCTCGTTGCTCGGACGCGACTTGCCTGTCGTGATGGCAGCCGGGATCGCTTTCGTGCTGCTGTTGGCTGCCGCCAACGCGCTGACGGATTTGTTTCTTTACCTGCTCGATCCAAGCCTCAGAGCGGCAACGCGATGAGCCACGAGCGGGGTGCCGCTCACGTCCGGCCGCCCTGGTTTGGGTTCGGTCTGGCGATGATGCTCCTTCTGCTGGCCACAGTCGGCCCGCTCGTGGTGTCCGCGAACCCGCTAGCCCAGAACCTCGACGCCGTGCTCCAGCCGCCCGGGGCGGACTGGCTTCTCGGAACCGACTATCTCGGCCGGAACGTGCTCGCCCGGCTCGTCGCAGCCGCACCTTTGTCGCTCGGTGTCGCGATCATCGCGTCACTTGCAACCGCGGCGATCGGCACCGCCGCCGGACTGTTCGCGGCGGCCTGCGGTGGCCTCGCCGAGCGTGTGGTGATGGGGCTGGCTGACCTGATCTACGCCGTTCCGGCGCTGCTGTTGGTGTTGCTGGCGGGCGGCCTGTTCGGTGGTGGAATCGGCCCTGTCACGACCGGCCTGGTGCTGGCGCGCTGGCCCGGCTTCGCGCGGCTGTGCCACCCACTAGCGCGCGCCGCCCTTGCGGCGCCGGACGCGGAGGCGAGCCAGTTGTTCGGCTTCGGTATTCTCTACCGTATACGGCGCCACGCCTGGGCCGCCGTCCGGCCGACCGTCGCCTCGCTCACCGCGCTCGGGGTGGGCGCCAACGTACTTGCGGTTTCCTCGCTCGGGTTCCTCGGCATCGGCCTGGCCCCGCCACGCCCGGAATGGGGTGCAATGATTGCCGATGCGCTGCCCTATCTGCAGGAGGCGCCCTGGGCGGTGCTGGCCCCGGCGGTCGCCCTGTTCGCGACAACGCTGGCCGCCACCCTGCTCGGCGAGGCATGGGCCGATCGTGACCGCGCGCCTCTAGGCACGGCGCAATGAAAGGTGGGCTCTGCCTGCAAGGCCTGTCGATCGCCCATGCCGGCCGCCGCATGCTTACCGACGTTTCGCTTGACATTCCGGAAGGCGAGAGCCTTTGCCTGATCGGCAGCTCGGGGGGCGGCAAAAGCCTGATTGCCGCGGCTATTGCCGGACTGCTGCCCGACTGCATGGTGGCGCGCGGTCAGGTGCGCCTCGGGACGGCGGAGCGTGCAGCTTCCGACCAGGCAGGGCTGAGGGATTTGTGGCACCAACATTCCTGCCTGCTGCCGCAGGAACCGGCGATGGCCCTGGCGCCGTTGCTCCGGGGCACCGATCAGGTCGCTCTCGCGCCGCCTCGTCTGAGCCGCGAAGCGGCCTTCGCCTGGCTCGCCCGGTTCGGCCTCGACCGGCGGGCAGCGCGCCGGATCCCCGCCGAGCTTTCCGGGGGAATGGCGCAGCGCCTGCTGGCGGCGTTGGTCGCGCGAACTTCGGCGCGCGTGCTCGTGGTCGACGAGCCGACCAAGGGACTCGATCCGGAGTGTCGGGCGGAACTGGTTTCGGCGCTGGCCGCACTCCGGGATGCCGGGCGGGCAGTGCTGGTGATCACGCACGATCTTGATGTCGTCACGATGCTGGGAGGCCAGCTGGCGGTGCTCGAAGCAGGACGGATCGCCGAGGCGGGATCGACGGACAGCCTGCTGCGACAGCCGCGGTCGGCGTTCCTCCGCGCCTGCCACGCGGCGGACCCGTCATCGTGGAAGCTTCGGACGCGATCCCCGGGCGGCGCCGGCGTGGCAGCCGGCGAGGCCCTCGTGATCGCGCGCGGCGGCCGGCGGCTGGCAGGGCCGCTGGACGTGACGCTCCTCGAGGGACAGATCAGGGCTGTTCTGGGCCCGAGCGGGGTCGGCAAGACCACCTTGGCCGACACGTTGCTGGGTCTCGTCCCGCCCGCCGCCGGACGGGTGGCATGGTTCGGCGGCAGCCTGGATACCAGGCGTCGGCGGGCGCTGCGACCCCGCTTCCAGAAGCTGCACCAGGACCCCACTACGGTCTTCCCCGCGC
>JASHVY010000267.1 GCA_030044345.1 Acetobacteraceae bacterium
GCTCGGTTGCGATTTCTATACCTTCTCCGGCCACAAGACCTATGGGCCGACCGGCATCGGCGTGCTCTACGCACGGAAGGCGATCCTCGACGCGATGCCGCCCTGGCAGGCCGGCGGCGACATGATCGTCACCGTCACCTTCGAGAAGACGACGTTCCAGGATCCGCCGGCGCGTTTCGAAGCCGGCACGCCCGATATCTCCGGCGCGATCGGTCTCGCCACGGCGCTCGATTACATCGAGCATCTCGGCCTTCCGGCGATCGAGGCGCATGAGGCGCAGCTCACCGAATACGGCATCGCCGAGCTGGCGAAGCTGCCAGGCGTGCGGCTGGTGCCGGCGGGGCAGCGGCGCTTCGGCATTCTCTCTTTCGCCGTCGACGGCATCCATCCGCATGACGTCGCCAGCATCCTCGATCAGCACAAGGTCGCGGTGCGGGCCGGGCATCATTGCGCCGAGCCTTTGATGCGCCGCTTCGGCGTGGACAGCACGGCGCGGGCGAGCTTCGCGCTCTATACGACGATGGACGAGATCGACGCGTTCGCCGAGGCGCTGGCCAAGGTGCGGGAGTTCTTCCACTGATGTTCGATGATCTTGCCGATCTCTATCAGGAAGTGATCCTCGAGCACAGCCAGCGGCCGCGGCATGGACGCAAGCTCGCATGTTTCGATGCGACCGCGCGCGGCGACAACCCGATGTGCGGCGACCGGGTGCAGCTTTTCGTCCGGCACGCGCCGGACGGGACCATTGCCGAGGCGGGGTTCGAGGCACGGGGCTGCGCGATCAGCGTCGCCTCGGCCGACCTGATGGCGGAGGTTCTGCGCGGGCGGACGGATGAGGAGGCGCGGCAGCTCGCCGGGAAATTCCGCGCGCTGGCGAAGACGGGCGCCGTGCCGGAATCGGCGGAAGCGGATGGCACCGTGGAGACAGCGGTGGAAGCGGCGCTCGAGACGTTGCAGCCGCTCGCCGGCGTGCATGCCTATCCTTCGCGGGTGAAGTGCGCGACCCTGGCGTGGCATGCGCTCATCGCCGCGCTGGAAGGCGGCAAGGAGGCAAGCAGTGAGTGAGGGCGAAACCGTGCACGGGACCGAAGCGACGCACGGCGCCTGGACGCCGGAGGGCGAGACGCCGCCGCGGATTTCCGAGCTCGCGGTGATCGATGCGATCTCCAGCGTGTACGATCCGGAGATCCCGGTGAATATCTACGAGCTCGGCCTTATCTATGCGATCGATATCGAGGATGATGGCCGGGTGAAGGTGGAGATGACGCTCACCGCGCCGGGCTGCCCGAGCGCGCAGGAGCTGCCCGACCAGGTGCGCGAGGCGGTGCTGGCAGTGGACGGGGTGAAGGACGTGATGGTGGAGACGGTGTGGGATCCGCCCTGGGATCCGAGCCGGATGAGCGAAGATGCCCGGCTGCAACTGAATATGTACTGAACATGTATTGAGGCGGTGCCGGACGCGGATGGACGCAAGATGAGCACGAGCACGACCAATGGGACCCCGGCCGCGGGGAAGGCGCGGCGAGCCCTGCCGCCTTTGATGGCGCTGACCGATGCGGCGGCGGAGCGGCTGCGCGGCCTCTATGCGAAAGGGCGCGAAGGCATGACGCTGCGCATCGGCGTCAGCACCAAGGGATGCTCCGGTCTTTCCTACGAGATGACCTGGGCGGAAGCGCCCGGACCGGGCGACGAGGTGGTGACTGACAAGGGCGTGACGGTGCTCGTCGATCGCAAGGCTTCCCTCTTTCTCATCGGCACGGTGATGGATTACGAGGTGAAGTCGCTCTCCTCCGGGTTTACTTTCGTCAATCCGAATGAGAAGGGCCGCTGCGGCTGCGGCGAGAGCTTTCACGTCTAAGCCGGGCACGTCTGAGCCGGGCGATCGCATTTTCGGATTGACCGCCACTTCAGGTCGTCGACTTTTCCCATCGAAGCGAGAGTGATCCTCGCGGCGGATTTCTCAGGCTTGGCGGAGATGGACTTGCTGTTCTGAGCCAAGCAGAGAGGCGATCCTCATCTCATCTTCTCCCCTCCTTGCTGCGGCGCAGCGGCGTGACCATTTTGGGCCGGCGATTGCTCGTTCCCGTGGAGGACAATCCCGCCCATGCCGATGCTCTTCGACCCGATCACCATCGGTGAGCTTCACCTGCCCAACCGCATCCTGATGGCGCCGCTCACCCGCACCCGCTCGAGCGGCGAGGGCCGCGTGCCGAACGCGATGATGCGCGATTATTATGCGCAACGCGCTTCCGCGGGCCTCATCATCACCGAGGCGACCTCCGTGACGCCCATGGGCGTGGGCTATCCACGCACGCCGGGCATCTGGTCCGCGGAGCAGGTTGCGGGCTGGCGTCTCGTCACCGAAGCCGTGCATGCGGCGGGCGGGCGGATCCTGCTCCAGCTCTGGCATGTCGGGCGCATTTCCGATCCGATCTATCACGACGGAGCGCTGCCGGTGGCGCCGAGCGCGATCGCGCCCAAGGGCCATGTGAGCCTCGTGCGCCCGCAACGGCCCTATGGGGTGCCGCGCGCGCTCGAGACCGAGGAAGTGCCCGGCATCGTCGCTTCTTTCCGCAAGGGCGCCGAGAACGCGATGGAAGCCGGCTTCGACGGTGTGGAGGTTCACGGCGCCAACGGCTATCTGCTCGACCAGTTTCTTCAGGACAGCAGCAACCACCGCAATGACCGCTATGGCGGCACGATCGAGAATCGGGCGCGCCTGATGCTTGAAGTCACGGATGCGGTGGTTTCCGTGTGGGGGACGGGGCGCGTCGGCGTGCATCTCGCGCCGCGCGGGGATCTCCACGACATGGGCGATTCCGACCCCGCCGCCACCTTCGGGTACGTTGCGCGCGAACTCGGCCGGCGGAAGATCGCCTTCCTTTGCGCGCGCGAATCGGTCAAGGCGCCGCGGCTTGGACCCGAGCTCAAATCCCTGTTCGGCGGCATCTATATCGCGAACGAGGGTTTTGCGCGCGAAAGCGCGGAGGCCGCGCTCTCTGCCGGCGAGGCCGATGCCGTTGCGTTCGGCAAGCTCTTCCTCGCCAACCCGGACCTGCCGCGCCGCTTCGCGATGAATGCCCCGCTCAATGCGTGGGATGCCGCAACCTTCTATACCGACGGCCCCGAGGGCTATACCGACTACCCTGCCCTCGCCACGGCGGCGGAATAGAAAATGTTATGCACTTCGACGAAGGATCGGAAAGAAGGAGACTTCTTTTTCTGAAGAAAAAGAAGCAAAAAGACTTTTCTCCGTTTTCCGGACCAGGTGCCGGCTGTGGACTATGAATGAAAGGGTAAAAGTTCTTTGGTTCTTTCTTTCAAGAAAGAACAACCTCTCTTCTTTGCTTACCGCATTTTTTACCGCATTTTGTTTACCCCCACGGGGCTTGGTGGAAGGTTCATAACGCCTTCTAAACCACCTCT
>JASHVY010000268.1 GCA_030044345.1 Acetobacteraceae bacterium
CCATGGCGCGAATCCGTGGCTCGAAGATCCGGGTCCAGCCCTGCTTCGGCCATAGGAAGGTCTTGTAGTAGAATCCGGCAGGAAAGAATCGCCAAAGCCTGTCGATGATGCTGCCGGTGTCGCGTTCCAGAGAGGGCGAGCGATTCTGGCTGATCGCTTTCAATCCATCATAGAGTTCCACCTGGGTCGCGCGAAGATTGGGCGTGCCATGCGCTTCGTCGCGGCCGATTCCGACCAGCGCGTTCGGCTCCTCCGCGCCCGCGGAAAGAATGCCGCGCGGCCGGTGATATTTGAACGAGCGCCCGACCAGATGCACGCCATTGGCGAGCAGGGCTGCCGCCAGCGTGTCACCAAGCTGGCCGGTCAGGCTCCTTCCATCGAACGAGAAGGAGAGCGTTTTCGCCCGATCGATTCGCCCGCCGCTGGGCAAGCGGTAAGGCTGGGTCATGGACGGGGCTCACCGATCTTGTCGGTGGCAAGAAAATGATCGCTGTTCGTGTTGCGCACGACGTTGAAGAACCGCCCGCAGCCATGGGCGTGGCGCCAGCGCTCGGCATGATCGCCCCGCCTATTGCTGCGCAGGTAGAGAAACGATGTCCATGCCGCATCATCGACGCGGCGTGGATCGGCGGCGCGGGCGATATGCGCCTCACCGCCATAGCTGAATTCGATTTCCGGGCGAGGACCACAATAGGGGCATGGGATCAGAAGCATGATGCACCTTGGATCGGGTTCATCAATGGGCGACTGCCGCGGCGGCGGCCTCATCGATCAGGCGGCCGGAGCCGAACCGTTCGAGGTTGAACGGCGCATTGATCGGGTGAGGCTCGTCCTTCGCGAGGGTCCAGGCGAAGAGATCGGCCGAACCGGGCGTTGCCTTGAACCCGCCGGTGCCCCAGCCGCAATTGACATAGAGACCGGGGATTTCGGTCTTCCCGATGATGGGCGAGCGATCCGGCGTGACATCGACGATGCCGCCCCAGTTGCGCAGCATGCGCATGCGGCGGAACATGGGGAACAATTCGCAGATCGCTTCCAGCGTGTGCATCGAGATATGCAGCGCGCCACGCTGGCTGTAGGAAATATAGGCGTCCGTGCCGGCACCGATCACCAGCTCGCCCTTGTCGGACTGGCTGATATAGGCGTGGATCGTGTTCGACATGACGACACAGGGGAATACGGGCTTGACCGGCTCGGAGACGAGCGCCTGCAGTGGATAGCTCTCGAGCGGCATGCGCTGCCCGGCCATCGCCATCAATACCGATGTATTGCCGGCCGCGACGATGCCGAGTTTCCGCGTGCGAATCGCACCGCGCGTGGTCTGCACGCCGCTGACGCGACCCGCTTCATCGCGGTCGATGCCGGTGACTTCGCAATTCTGGATGATATCGACCCCGAGCGCATCCGCCGCGCGCGCATAGCCCCAGGCGACGGCATCATGCCGCGCGATGCCGGCACGGCGTTGCAGCGCCGCGCCCAGAACCGGGTGGCGCATGCCGGGCGCGATGTTCAGCGGCGGGCAGAAGCGTTTTGCCGCCTCCGCCGAGATCCATTCATTATCGACGCCGTTGAGCCGATTGGCATGGACATGGCGCTTGAACACCTGTTCATCGTGGACATTGTGCACCAGCATCATCACGCCGCGCTGGGAAAACATCACATTGTAGTTGAGCTCCTCCGCGAGCGATTCCCAGAGCTTGAGCGCATGATCGTAAAGCGCCGCACTTTCATCGAAGAGATAGTTCGAACGGATGATCGTGGTGTTGCGGCCGGTATTGCCGCCCCCGATCCAGCCTTTCTCCAGCACCGCGACATTGCGGACCTGGTGCTTCTTGGCGAGATAATAGGCGGTGCCGAGGCCGTGGCCGCCGCCACCGACGATGATCACGTCATAGGCCGGCTTGGGCTCGGGGTCACGCCATTGCCGGTCCCACCCCTTCTGGCCGTTGAGCGCCTGCCGGAAAAGGGCGAAGGCGGAGAATCGCTGCATCGATCACCCCCTGCAAGCGCCATTATGCCGGTTCGGGCGTCGCCTGGCCGTTACGCATTCGGCGTGGTGCTTGAATGATTTGGACATGGAAGGTGGATCAGCGCTGCGCGTTCCGCCAGTCCGGCGCGCGGTAGAAAGGCGCGTTGCTCGGCGCCTGAAGGGGGCGGCCGAGAATATGGTCTGCCGCCTTCTCGCCGATCATGATCGTGGGCGCATTGAGATTGCCGTTGGTGATGCGTGGCATGATCGAGGAATCGGCGACGCGGAGGCGGTCCACGCCGATCACCCGCGTATCCGGGGTAACGACCGCCATCGGATCGGCCGGATCGCCCATTCGGCACGTGCCGCAAGGATGATAGGCGCTTTCGACATTGTCCCGGATGAAGGCATCGATCTCTTCGTCCGTGGTGATCTCGGCTCCTGGCGCGATCTCCGCACCCCGATAGGGCGCGAGGGCCGGCTGGGCGAAAATCTCCCTGGTGAGCCGCACGCATTGGCGCATATCCGCCCAATCCTCCTCCCGGCTCATATAGTTGAAGAAAATCTTCGGTGCGGTGGCAGGATCGGGATTGGCGAGGCGCACCCAGCCGCGACTCTCCGAGCGCATGGGGCCGACATGGGCCTGGAACCCATGCGCCGAGGCATGGGCTTTGCCGTCATAGCGGATCGCGGCCGGTAGGAAATGATATTGAATGTCCGGATATTCCACGCCCGGGCGCGAGCGGATGAATCCGCAGCTTTCGAAATGATTGGTCGCCCCGAGACCATCATGGGAAAGGAGCCAGCGCAAGCCGATCAGCGCTTTGGCCGGCGGATTCATCTTCGAGAACAAGGTGATGGGTTGCGTGCAGGCCATCTGGAAATAGAATTCCAGGTGATCCTGCAGATTCTCCCCCACGCCGGGCCGATCGGCCGCGATATCGATCCCGAGCGCGTGGAGTTCCGCGGCCGGACCGATGCCCGAGAGCTTCAGCAATTTCGGCGCGTTGATCGCGCCGGCGGCGAGAACGACCTCCCTCCGGGCGCGGGCGATGATATCGCGCCCGCCATGTCGATAGGCGACGCCGACGGCTGCCCCGCGCTCGATGATGACACGGGAAACCAGGCTCTCTGTCTGTACGGAGAGATTCGCCCTTCCGCGCGCCGGCTTCAGATAGGCATTGGCCGCGCTCCAGCGCCGGCCGTGATGGACTGTCATGTCCATCCGGCCGAAGCCCTCCTGCTGATAGCTGTTCACATCGGACGTGACCGCGTATCCCGCGTCTCGCCCGGCCTCGATGAAGGCCTGATAGAGCGGGTTGCGCAGCGTTCCGTAGGTCGTGTGCAACGGCCCGCCGCTTCCGCGCCATTCATCCCCGCCTTCGGCGCGATTTTCGGCGCGCTTGAAATAAGGGAGCACGTCGCGATAGGCCCAGCCGCGCGCACCCATCTCGGCCCAATGATCGAAATCGAGCGGATTGCCGCGAATATAGACGAGGCCGTTGATCGACGAGGATCCGCCCAGCACCTTGCCCCGCGGCGTATGCATGCGGCGATTGCCGAGATGGGGCTCGGGCTCGCTGCGATAGCCCCAGTCATAGCGGGGCATGTTCATCGGGATCGAGAGCGCGCTCGGCATCTGGATCAGGACCGAGCGGTCCGAGCCACCATATTCCAGAACCAAAACGAGGTTGCGCCCATCCTCGCTCAGCCGATTGGCAAGAACGCAGCCGGCGGAGCCGGCGCCGACAATGATATAGTCGAATTCCGTCATGCTGCCGTCACCCGACGGCGGTGAGAGCGTCGCGAAATTCGGATCTTCCGGCGTGGGTGAGCGCGGAGAAGATCTCCTCCGACCCGCAAAAGCCGACGATTTTCCCCTCCGCACGAACGAGGACCGGATGTCCGGATTGCTGGCGCAGGGTGACGATATCCTTGAGCAACCGGTCCGCTTCCACGATGTGAATATCTGGGTGAATATCGGGGTGAAGACCGGGTTGCTGCGCCGGTTCATCTGCGTCGGGTTCCCGCCAGGTGAGCTCCATGCCCTCGCAATGAACGGCAGCGAGCCTTCCCTCGACGTCGAGGCGGATCTGATAATGCGCCCGATCGACGAAATGGCAGGTTCGGTCGGAGGTGGTGATCGCGTTGATCCGGCGCATCAGAG
The DNA here is from genome assembly GCA_030044345.1 of Acetobacteraceae bacterium. Taxonomy (GTDB): domain Bacteria; phylum Pseudomonadota; class Alphaproteobacteria; order Acetobacterales; family Acetobacteraceae; genus JAKAWQ01. The sequence continues at coordinate 4,137 of JASHVY010000268.1, forward strand.
AGGCGGCGCGGATTGCGCTCAGTGGGTTCATGTGCCTCACGAACTCGGCGACATATTCGGTGGCCGGACGAAGAACGATATCCTCCGGCTTGCCGATCTGCACGACCCTTCCATCCTTCATGATCGCGATCTGGCTGCCGAGCTTCAGCGCCTCATCCAGATCATGGGTGACGAACAGGATCGTCTTCTGGACGGAGCGCTGAAGCGAAAGCAGCTCGTCCTGGAGCTTGTTGCGGATCAGTGGGTCGAGCGCGGAAAACGGCTCGTCCATCAGCAGGATATCCGCATTGGTAGCAAGCGCGCGGGCAAGGCCGACGCGCTGCTGCATTCCTCCGGAGAGTTCATGGGCGTGCTTTTCGGCCCAGGGCAGCAGCCCGACGAGATCGAGCCATTTGTCCACGACCTCGCGCATCTCGGCGGCCTTCATGCGGCGCAGTTCGAGCCCGAACTCGACATTGCGACGCACGCTGCGCCAGGGCAGCAAGGCGAATTGCTGAAAGACCATCGAAATGGCCTCGTTGCGGAGCCGGCGCAGCACGGCGGGGGCCGGGTTGGTCATATCGACCATGGTCTCGCCGTGGCGGATGAGGACGCGGCCGCGGCTGATCGTGTTCAGCCCGTTCATCGCGCGCAGCACCGTGGTCTTGCCCGAGCCGGAGAGGCCCATGATGACGAAGATCTCGCCCTGCTCGATCTCGAGAGAGACATCCGCCGCGCCGACGACGACGCCGGTCGCGGCGATGATCTCGCTTCGCGACTTGCCGGAATCGAGATCGCGCAAGGCGGCTTCCACGCGGGACCGCGCGGCACGTTGGACGAGGCCGGGAAAGAGGATATCGACCCGATCGAACTGTGCCGCGAGGGGCAAGTCAGGAACTCTCCTTGGCCGGCCGGAAGACGCGATCGAGAAGCACTGCGACGACGACGATGGCAAGGCCGGAAGTGAAGCCGCTGCCGATCTGCACGGTCTCCATCGCTTCGACCACGGGCTCGCCAAGGCCGCCGGCGCCGACGAGCGCCGCGATCACGACCATGGAGAGGCTCAGCATGATCACCTGGGTGAGGCCTGCGAGGATCGTCGGCATGGCGGCCGGGATTTCCACCTTCCAGAGCAGCTCCCTGGGCGAGGCCCCGAAGGCGAGGCCGGCTTCGATCAATTGGCGCGGCACATTGCTGATGCCGACATAGGTGAGGCGCACCGGCGTCGGCACGACGAAGACGACGGTGGATATCAGGCCCGGCACATTGCCCAGCCCGAACAGAACGAGGGTGGGGATGAGGTAGACGAAGGTCGGCAGGGTCTGCATCAGATCAAGCACCGGGCGGATGACCCGGTAGAGCGTCGGCCGATGCGCGGCGGCGATGCCGATCGGAACGCCGATCGCCATGCAGGCGATGGTCGCGTAGATGATGAGGGAGATGGTTTCGAGCGTGGGTTCCCAATAGCCCTGGTTGAGGACAAAGAGCAGAGCCACGAACACGAGCAGGGCCAAGGACCAGGATTTCTTGAAAAGATAGGTCAGGACGGAAAAGATGACGATCAGGACGAGGGCCGGGACCGCCTTGAGCACGTCCGTCGTCGTGCCGAGCAGGAAGCCGAGCACACCTGACAGAACATCGAAGAAGCCCTGGAAATTGTTCTTGATGAAATTGATGAGCGCGACCGACCAGACATCGACCGGTATGGAGTGATGGATGATCCAATGTTCGGCAAGGATCAGGACCTTCATCGCCGTGGTCCCCGTTCATGGCCGCGAGGGGCGGCCGTGCAATTTTGCAGTTGTGGAGCGTGATCGCCGGAGGTGGGATCGCCGAAGGCGCGAATCACGCGAGAAAACAATTGGCGAGAGCGGGATATGTGAGCGGGAGCGAACGCATCGCGCTCTCGTGGGGGATCGAGGCCCTCGGGATCGATATCCGAGTGGCGATCCGGGCTTGCGGACCCGGATCGCGTTCGGGCGGGCCTCGCGAAGCTCAATCCGCCTTCAATGCGGCCTGCACCGCGGCTGCACCCGGCTTGCCGCTGGTGGTCGTGACGCCCTGGAGCGTGGTCTCAACCCAGGATGGGTTGGCCTTCAGCCAGGCCGTGGCGACATCCGAAGCGGATTGGTGCTGCACCTGAACTTTGTACATCATCGCGTTCTCGTCCGCGATGGAGAGGCGGAACTGCGAGAGCAGCCGGCCGACATTCGTGCATTCCTTCGTATAGCCGGGACGGGTGTTGATGTAGATCGTCGCTTCCCCTTCATTGGGGCCGAAATAGGCGTCTCCGCCGGGAAGATAGCTGATATTGAACTCGACATTCATCGGCTCGGGTTCCCAGCCAAGGAACACGATCGCCTCCTTCTTGGGGTATTTGCGCGACACTTCGGAGAGCATGCCCGCCTCGCTCGATTGAACGAGCTGGAAATTGCCGAGCCCGAACTTATTGTCCTTGATCATGGAAAGGATGTGCTCGTTGCCGTCATTCCCCGGCTCGATCCCGTATATTTTGTAGTCCAGTTGCTTGCCGAACTTCTGGATATCGTCAAAGGATTTGAGGCCCTGATTGTAGAGATAATTCGGAACGACGAGCGTATATTTCGCACCGCTGAGATCGGGCCCGAAGACATCGATCTCCTTGCTCTTTTCATAGGGCCCGGTGATCATGTCCATCGATGGGGTCCAGTCGTCGAGAAAAACGTCAAGCTGCCCGTTCTTCATTCCGGCATACATAACCTCTTCGGAATAGAGATGGGCCTGGACGCTGTAACCGAGGCTGGTGGCGAGCGCCGAGAATACGGCGTTCTGAATTTCATTGTCTGTCCAGCCGATATTGCCGAGGCGGATGGACTGGCACGATGCCAGTTCCGCCGCCTGGGCGACGCTCATGCAAGGCAATGGCATGCATAGCAATGGCGACGCAAGAGCTGCGACGAAGCAGAGACGTTTCATGTTTCCTCCCCGACCCGGAGAAATCCAAACCGGTTTATACTGTTTTTTCTTCCGGGACCGCCATGGTCTCCACGCAGTCCAGGAATTGAGATAGACACCATGGCAGCGATCGAAGTGTCTTGAACGCATGCGACATCGATGTTGTATAGTTTGGTACGAGAACCGTTGTGGATTCACCCTGCATTTCGCGGGGTGAGAGTGGATTCTGCTCAAGAGGTCGGTCAGGCTTTGTCCTAAATATCAGAGTATTATGCCATCGACGGGTTGAATTCGCGATCTGACCGATGAAGCGGCTGGATGACGGCCTATGCCGGTTGAGTTCGATTGCCGTTTGATCCCTGCATTCGATCGCGATCTTCAGCGGGCCAGCTTCAATGGACCACGGGGCTGGAGCACAGATTGACGACGCTCACGCCGGCGACGATGAGGCCGAGCCCGGCGATGGTCGGCAGGTTCAGGATCTGGCCATAGACGAACCAGCCGACCAGGGAGATCAGCACGATGCCCATGCCGCTCCAGATCGCATAGACGATGCCGACGGGAATTGTCCGCACGATAACGGAAAGAAGGTAGAATGCCGCTGCATAGCCGATGATGGTCAGGCAGGATGGGATCAGCCGGGTGAATTGATCGGAAGCTTTGAGAAACGATGTGGCGATGACTTCGCACAGAATGGCACAGAGAAGAAGAAGGTAGGGCAAAAAAGAGCGCATTTGGCGACGCCTTTTCAGGGCGGATGATCGATTCCCTTCGGAACGGTCCCGCCGGCTTCCGATCCTATTTGCGAAACTAGTCGGGAGTTTCTCCGCGCCGCAAGAGGGCCGGCGCCGGGTCCGGAAAACGGAGAGAAGTCTTTTTGCTTCTTTTTCTTCAGAAAAAGAAGCCTCATTCTCTCTAACTTTCTAATCCTTCGTCAAAGTGCGTAATACCTTCTAAGCCGTGCGGCGCGAGAGGCCGCTGCCGGCGGCCGCCAGCACGGCGATGATCACCACGCCCTGCACCATGTCCTGCACGCCGCCCGG
>JASHVY010000269.1 GCA_030044345.1 Acetobacteraceae bacterium
ATTTAGGCACGTTCGTTTTACCTTCTTAAGGAGGCGGGTGCTGGCAGATTTGTCGAGGTCTTCTGGGGGCTTTTGCAGTGCTCGCCCATGCAAATCCAAGAAGGTCTGCTCGGTCTCGATGAGCTCGATAGTGATCGCGTCCATGTAGTTTCACTCATCACCGGAGAAACGGTCATCCAGTAGGTCAAGGCCCAATGATGCGAGTGATACCCCGGTCAAATATTCCAAGACCTCTACGAAATTGGTCACCTTAAAGTAAACTTTTGTTATGTCAAAAGTTATTGATCAGCAAGCGCTGGGCGGCTGGAGCGAAGCGGAATCCGACGTTACGGCTCTTGGCCAAGTGACGGATTCCGCTTTGCTCCAGCCGCCCTACATTCACCGTGCCCGCTTTTGTCTCCGGAGACTCCAAAACCTGCTATTCTGCCTCCGGCCAAGCCGGTCTATTATGGCTTGACCCAAAGCGGGAAGAAAAACCAAGCGGACGCAAGGGGCTATCCTTGCACCGGCTTGGTTCAAGCTCTGTACTCAAGAAGTTATGAAGTTATACTGTCCATGGTTGCGAAGACTGGCAACGGGCTTCACCGCCGAGACCGAGGTCGATGAGGAAGGGCTCGTACTCCGCTACGGCACGATCCAGAGCGTGATGACCGGAGGTGGAATCACCGTAGGTCTGAATCACGCGAGAAAACAAAAAGGCGAGAGTGGAATACGTAAGCGAGAGCGAACGCCTCCCGCTCGCGCGCCGCGCCTGAACCTTCCCCTTGCGCCCGCGTGCCGGCATGGCATGGTCCGGCCGCGAAAGGAGCCGAAGATGCCTGAAGGTCGCCTCGTGATCGGAACCCGCCGCCATTCCTCCTGGAGCCTGCGCGGATGGCTCCCCGTCCGTCTTGCCGGCCTCGATGTTTCGGAAGAGGTGATCCGGCTCGCCGGCGGCGTCACGCCCGAGGTGAAGGCGCGCTCACCCTCCGGCCTCGTCCCTTATCTCGAGCATCGCGGCGCCGCCATCTGGGAAAGCCTCGCCATCTGCGAATATTGCGCGGAGCTTTTCCCAAAACTCTGGCCGGCGGATCGCACGGCGCGCGCTTTCGCCCGCGCGATCGCGGCCGAGATGCATGCGGGCTTCGCTTCCCTTCGCCAGGCGATGCCGATGAATCTCGATCGCCACTTCCCCGGCCGCGGCCGCACGCCGGGCGCGCTTGCGGATATCGCGCGCATCGAAAAGATCTGGCAGGAGGCGCGCGAGCGTTTCGGCGGAGCCGGTCCTTATCTCTTCGGCGCGGACTTCACCGCGGCGGATGTGATGTATGCCCCGGTGGTGACGCGCTTTCTGACCTATGCGCCCGAGCTTTCGGCCGCCAGTCGCGCCTATTGCGATTCGGTCCGCGCCCATCCGCTCGTCTCCGCCTGGTATGAGGAAGCTGGCCGCGAGCCCGAGGCATGGCGCGTGACGCGCTACGAGACCGAGCTCGCGTGATGATTGTCGATCATCACGCTCTAAGTTTTTTTGCGATCAATTTTATGGCTTTGGCGGATCGCGCTGCTTCTTCCGCCAGAAGCCATATTGATCTAGCATGAACACCGCCCGCTCGCTCGACCATGTCGGCATTGCCGGCGCGGATCTCGGGGCTCTCGCGGCGTCGTTCGAGCGGCTCGGCTTCGCGCTCACCCCGCTCGCCCGGCATTCCGGGCGCCGCACCCAGGAAGGCCCGGTGGTGCCTTTCGGCACCGGCAATCACTGCGCAATGCTGCGCGATGGGTATCTCGAGCTGATCGCCGTCGTCGATCCCGAGGCTTTCACCCACTCCCTCGAATTCTCGCTCGCCCGCTATGCCGGCCTGCACATCGTGGCGCTCGGCATGGATGACGAGGAAGCCAACCTCGCCCGGATGCGCGCCGCCGGCATCGACATTCCCGGCATCGCCTATCTCGAGCGCCCCGTGGATGATGCGGACCCATCCGGCCCGCAAGCCAGATTCGCCCGGCTCATCCTGCCCGATGCGCCCGAGGGGCGGATCTTCCTCATCCGCCATCTCACGCCGGAGGCAATCTGGCAGGAACGGTTCCTTTCCCATCCCAACCGCGCCGTCGCTCTTGCCGAACTGGTCCTCGTTTCCGCCTCTCCGGCGGAAACCGCCGCGCGCCTCTCGCGTCTTGCCGGCCTTCCGGTCAGCCCGGACGAGGCGGGCGGCTTTGCCCTCACCCTGCCGCGGGGCCGCGTGCGCATGCTGCCGGCCGAGGCCCTGCCTCACGTTTTCCCGGGGGTTGCGATCCCCTCGCTTCCCTTCATCGCCGGGATCACGCTCCTGACCGACGACGGCAGCGAAGCGATCACCCGCCTTCTCGCGGAGCGGAGGATTCCGCATCGGGCTCTGCCGACCGGCCTTCTCGTCGATCCGGAGGCGGCCGGTGGTGCGGCGATCCTCTTCCGCGCCGGTCATACTTTCATCAATGCACACGGCGCCTAGATCAATATGGCTTCTGGCGGATCGCGAAGCGATCCATCGGAAGCCATATTGATCTAGGCGCTGACCGGGAACTACGAATGAAGGGATAAAAGTTCTTTGGTTCTTTCTTTCAAGAAAGAACAACCTCTCTTCTTCGCTTACCGCATTTTTTGCTGCATTTTGTTTACCGCGCGGGGCTTGGTAGAAAGTTCATGACACCTTCTAGCCCGGGCTCAGTGTCTATGCGATAGATGCAACATCGCAACAGGTTGGAACGCCGTCATGATCGTCCCTGCGGGAACAGCGACCGACAACGATCCCCCGATCCTTCATGCCGCCATCGGGCTTGCCGGCGAAATCGATGCCGCAAGCACGGCTCTGGAACAGGAGCGACGCCTTCCCCGCAATATTGCTTCCGCCATGAAGGATGCGGGGATCTTTGGCATGGCGATGCCTCGGCAGTGGGGCGGTCTGGAACTGGATCCGTGGACACAGTTCAGGATCATTGAGGCCCTTGCCATGGCCAATGGATCCGTCGGCTGGTGCGCGATGATAAACTGCGACAGCGGCTATGCGTCCGCCTTTCTCGATCAGGATGTCGCCCGCGCGATGTATTCGGACGTCAACATGGCGACTGGCAGCACGGTCACGCCGGTTGGTGTCGCGGGACGGGTCGCCAACGGCTATCGCGTCAGCGGGCGGTTTCCCTTCGTCAGTGGAGTGCACCACTGCGACTGGGTTTTCGTCGGGTGTGTCGTAACGGAAGACGGCGCGTCGCATCTCAATGAACACGGTGTCCCGGAAACCCGGCAGTGCTTCCTGCGGCCGTCGGAATTCGAAATCCTGGATACGTGGCACACCTCCGGCCTGCGCGGAACGGGCAGCCATCACATAGCGGTCAACGATGTCATGGTTCCCGCGGAACGGACATTCAGCTTTCAGGATCGGTCGATCGTCAAGCGATCGGGGCCGCTCTATTCATTCCCGCTATTGTTCACGGCCAAGCTCTCGGCCCCGGCGCTCGGCATCGCGCGCCGCGCCGTCGATTTTGTAATCGACCAGGCCCGCAGCAAGAAGGCACGGCAGTACCGCATTGGCGACCACTTGGAACCGCCGAAAAAGCTCGCCGAGGATATCCACGTGCAGGAGGCGATCGTGCGCGCCAACGCGATCCTTCTGTCCGCCCGGGCTTACGCGTTCCAGATCATCGGCGAGCTTTGGGAGACATTGGTCGAAGCTCGGCAACCCTCTCCCGCATTGCTGTCGCATTTCGAGATACTTTACTCGCATGTCGGCGGAACCTGTGTTGAGGCGGTGCAGCTTGTTTGCAAGGCGGCGGGCGGGGCAGCGGTTTATCAGGGCGTCCTCGATCGGTGTTTGCGGGATGTCCTCGCGGCGAATCAGCACACCCGCGGCTCAGCGAGGCACTATGAGTCGGCCGGCAGATTGCTGTTTGGCCTCGATCCACTGACTCCGCTGATGTGAACCGCGCTTGCCGCGGCCGATGGAATGCGGGATCGAATCCGCTTTCCTTGGGCTTTTCCTCGGCTTTTCCGGGGCTTTCCCCGGGATGCGCACGGAGCGGCCGGCGCCGGTGACCCCAAGTCAGTTCCGCTTCCCGCGGGCTGAGGCGTTTTATCTCAGGCTGGCGTTCAGCGCGGCGAGCGCGGCCGCGCCGGGCACCAGCGCGTCATCGCCGAGGGCGGCGAGCGGGGTCGCGACCGTGTTCAAGGTGTCGTGCAGGTCGCCCGTGTCCGGGCGGACATAGAGAAGCCCGGTCACGATCTCCCCTTCACGCTCGCGCTCCTGGATGTGCGCCAGGGCCGCGATGCGGTCATGCACGTCATAGTCGGGTGCGAGCTTGCGCAGCCGGAGAATCGAGCCGTCATGCTGGACCACGACCTCCACGCTGCCCGGCTCGTATTCGGCGACGATCTCCTCCCGCCGGACGATGATATCGAGCGCGTCCACCGCCTCGTTGTGATCGCGCACATAATCATAGCTCTTGGTCGATCCCGCATGGTTGTTGAAGGCGACGCAAGGCGAGATGCAATCGATGAACGCCGCCCCGCGATGGTGAATGGCGGCCTTGATCAACGGCACGAGCTGCTGCTTGTCGCCCGAGAAGCTGCGGGCGACGAACGAAGCCCCGAGCACCAGCGCCAAAGCGGCAAGGTCGATCGACGATTCGGGGTTGGCGAGACCCCGCTTGCTCTTCGCGCCACGATCCGCGGTCGCCGAGAACTGGCCCTTGGTCAGCCCATAGACGCCGTTGTTCTCGACGATATAGACCATGTTCACGTCGCGGCGCATGGCGTGCGCGAACTGACCGAGCCCGATCGAAGCCGAATCGCCATCGCCCGAGACGCCGAGATAGATGAGGTCCCGATTGGCGAGATTGGCGCCCGTCGCCACCGCCGGCATCCGCCCATGCACGCTGTTGAAGCCGTGAGCGCGGCCGAGAAAATAGGTCGGCGTCTTCGAGGAGCAGCCGATCCCCGAAAGCTTGGCGATCCGGTGCGGCGGCAGATCGAGCTCGAAACAGGCGCGAATGATCGCCGCACTGATCGAATCATGGCCGCAGCCGGCGCAGAGCGTCGAGATCGCGCCCTCATAGTCGCGGCGCGTCAGGCCGAGCCCGTTCTTCGGCAAATCCGGGTGGCGAAGCAGCGGTTTGGCAACGAAGGTCATGCGATTTCTTCCAACGGGCGCGCGGCATCTCCGGTGGAGATTTCCGCCGCGATCGCCTCGGCAATGAAGCGGCTGGTGATGGGCGTGCCGTCATAGCTCAGCACGGCATGCAGGTGGGCCGGAGCAACGCCGCCCTCATCGATCAGGAGGCCCCGCATCTGCCCGTCCCGGTTCTGCTCGACCACGAACACCTCGTCATGGGCGGCGATGAAATCGAACACGTCCTCGGGGAAGGGGAAGGCACGAAGCCGCATCCGGTCGAGCGCGATGCCGCGCTCGGCCAGGATCTCGCAGGCCTCATCCATGGCCGGGCTGGTCGAGCCGTAATAGATCGCCCCGCGGCTTGTGGGCGTTGCGGCCGGGATGATGACGGGCGGCGGCACCAGGCGCCGCGCGGTCGCGAACTTGCGCAGCAGGCGCTGCATGTTCGCGACATAGGCCACACCCTCCTCGGTATAGCGGGCGTGGCCATCCTTGG
>JASHVY010000270.1 GCA_030044345.1 Acetobacteraceae bacterium
AGGCGGCGTGATTGCCGGATTGCCGGGCCATCGCAGCTTCGTCTTCCGGTAGGAAGCATGCGGTACGTCCTCAGGAGATTGGGGTTCTTCGTCGTCACTCTCTGGACGGCGATGACCGTCAATTTCTTCCTGCCGCGCCTGATGCCCGGCAATCCGGCGATCGCCATGATGGCGAGGTTCCATGGCAAGCTGAACGGCCAGGCCTTTCGGGCCATGGAGGTGGCGTTCGGCGTGAATGCGCAGGAAAGCCTTCTCGTTCAGTATGTCTCGTATCTCCGAAACAGCGCGATCGGGCATTTCGGAACCTCGCTCACCTTCTTTCCCAATCCGGTGAGCGAGGTCGTGCTCGGCGCGCTGCCATGGACGCTCGGGCTTGTGGGCGTGACCACGGTGATCGCCTTCTTCCTCGGGACCTTGATCGGAATGGTCGGAGCCTGGGAACGGGGCGGCTGGTTCGACTCGATCCTGCCGCCTGTGTTCATCGTGCTTTCCGCCTTCCCTTATTTCTGGATCGCGCTCGTTTTCATCCTGATCTTCTCGATCTCGCTCGGGTGGCTGCCGCTCGGCTTCGCATATACGAACGGCATGAGGATTTCGTTCTCCTGGCCCTTCATCGGCGATGTGCTGGTCCATGCCGTGCTGCCGGGCATCACCATCATCATCACCTCGATCGGCGGCTGGATCCTCACCATGCGCAACAACATGATCATGACGCTAGCGGAAGATTATGTGCGGATGGCGCGCGCGAAGGGCCTCTCGCCGATGCGGATCATGATGGATTACGCCGGCCGCAACGCGATCCTTCCGAATCTGAGCGGGTTCGGCATGTCGCTCGGTTTCGTGGTCAGCGGCGCGATTCTGGTCGAATATGTCTTCTCCTATCCGGGCGTCGGCTACATTATGCTCCAGGCCGTGCTCAACGAAGACTATCCGCTCATGCAGACCCTTTTCCTCATCATCACCCTCGCGGTGCTTCTCGCCATTCTCGCGGTCGATGCGATCACGGTCCTGCTCGATCCGCGAACCCGCGCCGGGTCATGAGCGTCGCACCAAGCTCGGCCCCCGAGATTCCGGCTGATGGGGAGGGAGGATTCCGCCTGCGATTTCCGGTGCTCGGCAATCTCGGCCGCGCGATCCTGGCGAACCGGAAGGCGATGGCCGGGGCTATCCTGCTCGCGATTTTCGTCGTCATGGCGCTCGTGCCCGGCCTGATCGCGCCCGGCACGCCCGGGGCCGAGCTCTATCCGCCCGGCCAGGGCGCCTCCCTCGAGCATCTGCTCGGCACCACCTCCTACGGCCAGGATATCTTCACCCAGTTCATCTGGGGCGCGCGCGCATCGCTCATCATCGCCGTCCTGGCCGGCCTTCTCTCCACCATCCTTTCGGCCCTCATCGGTGTTGCGGCGGGCTATCTTCCCGGCGTGCCGGACGGGATCCTCTCCCTGATCACCGACGTTTTCCTCGTCATCCCCGCCTTTCCGCTCGTCGTCGTCATCGCCGCCTATTCGAAGACCGGCGGCAACGCAACGATCATCGCGGTTCTGGTGGTGACGGGCTGGGCCTATGGGGCGCGGCAGTTGCGCGCCCAGGTGCTGTCGCTCCGCAACCGGGATTTTCTCGTGGCGGCCAGGCTGCAAGGCGAGCGGACATTCCGCATCATCGTCTCCGAGATTCTTCCGAACATGACATCGCTGCTGGTCGCCAACTTCCTCGGCGCCTCGGTCTATGCGATTCTCACCGCTGCCGGGCTGCAATTCATCGGTCTCGGCAATGTCAACACCGATAGCTGGGGAACGATGCTCTACTGGGCGCAGAACAATGAGGCGCTTCAGGCCGGCCTGCCGCTCTGGGCGATCGCGCCGGGGCTCGGCATCGCGCTTCTTGGCGGAGCCTTCGCGCTTCTGAACTATGCGTTCGACGAAATCAGCAATCCGGCCCTTCGCCCGGCCCGGGGACGCGGTGGCCGATCCGATCCTTGAAGTCCGCGACATCCGGGTTGAATACCCGACGCCGGAGGGACCGGCGCGGGCGGTCGACCGGGTGAGCTTCGCGATCCATCCGGGTGAGTTCCTCGGAATCGTGGGCGAATCCGGGTGCGGAAAATCGACCCTGCTCTTCGCGATCACGCAACTGCTCACCCCGCCGGCGCGGCTTGCCGGCGGAGCCGTCGTCTTCAAGGGCCAGAACCTCGTCCAGCTCGCGGAAGGCGCGCTCCGGACCGTTCGCTGGCGTGACTATTCGGTGGTCATGCAGAGTGCCATGAATGCGCTCAATCCGGTGAAGACCGTTGCGGCGCAGTATGCGGACGCGATGCGTGCTCATGGCTATGCCGACCGCGCCGCGATCCGCGCGCGCTCGCGGGAAGTGCTTTCGCTGGTCGGGATCGATTCCGTGCATCTCAACAGTTTTCCTCATCAGCTTTCCGGCGGCATGCGGCAGCGTGTGATGATCGCGATGGCTCTGCTGCTTTCGCCGGAACTCATCGTCATGGACGAGCCGACCTCCGCTCTCGATGTCGTGGCCCAGCGTTCGCTGATGGTGCAGATCAAGGCGCTTCAGAGAAGCCTCGGTTTCGCTGTCATTTTCGTCACGCACGATATGTCTCTGGTCGGCCATTTTTCCGACCGGCTCGCGGTCATGTACGCCGGGGTCATTGTCGAGATCGGGCCGACCCGCCGGATCTTCGATTCGCCGGGGCATCCTTATACGCAAGGCCTGCTCGAATCGTTTCCTTCCGTGTACGGGCCGAAAATTCCTCTCAAGGGCATACCCGGCGCGCCGCCGAACATGGTGATGCTGCCGACCGGCTGCCGGTTTCATCCGCGCTGCGCGAAGGTGATGGAGCGCTGCTCGATCGACCCGCCGGAGCTCTATGAAGCGGAAGATCTGTCGGTCCGCTGCTTCCTGCGCGAGGCCGCCCATGTCCGCTGCGCGTGAGGGCGAAAGCCGCGGGAACAGGAACCAGGCCGGGGCGCTGCTCGAAGCCGTCGCGCTGACGCGCCATTTCCGCATCGGCGGCTTGTTCGGGCGCACGCTGCACGCGGTCGATGATGTCGATCTCACCCTGAACGCACGGGAGATCGTGGCGCTCGTGGGTGAGAGCGGGAGCGGCAAGAGCACTGTCGCGCGCCTCTTCGCGATGGTGTTCCGGCCGACCGCCGGGGACATCCGGTTTCGCGGCCGTTCGCTCCGCGAGATCCGCTCGCGCCGCGATATTCTCGCCTATCGCGGCCAGGTGCCAATGGTTTTCCAGGATCCGTTCAGCTCGCTCAACCCCGTGCATACGATCGGCTATGCGCTCGACCGGGGGCTCAAGCTCCATCGTCCGTCGCTCTCGCGCGCCGAGCGCGAGGCGGAGGCCATCCGCGTGCTCGACTCCGTTGGGCTTTCGCCAGGGCGGCGCATGCTCGAGCGGTATCCGCACGAGCTGAGCGGCGGACAGCGCCAGCGGGTCGGCTTTGCCCGGGCGCTCTCCTGTCACCCGAAGGTGGTCCTGGCCGATGAGCCGGTTTCCATGCTCGATGTTTCCATCCGCATCGGGCTGCTCAATCTCATGGCGCAGCTCTGTGAAAGCGAAGGGCTCTCCTTCCTCTACATCACGCACGATATCGCGAGCGCACGTTATGTCGCCCATCGCGTGGTGGTGATGTACGCGGGGCAGGTCGTGGAAAGCGGGCCGACCGAGGAGGTGCTGCATCGGCCGGTGCATCCCTATACGCGGCTGCTGCTCTCCGCCGTCCCGGACCCTCGGGCCGAGCTCAATATCGCCGCTACCGATCTTGGCGAGCCGCCGCGCGTCGTGGAACCGGGAGAAGGGTGCCGGTTTCGATGGCGGTGCCCGCTTGCGATTTCCATCTGCGCCGTGGTCACGCCAAGGCTCCGCCCGGCATCGCCCGGCCATGACGGAGCATGCCACGTGACGGTCGGGCAGGCGGCGCCCGCGGCATGACCGGAACTTTGAAGATTTGTTGCGGCAGACCCTGTCTGCAACGGCCGTAAGGCTATCACCCTGAGGCGCTCGCCCGGCAAGAATGGCTGGAACCAAACATCTGGCTGCTGGCCAGAAGGTGCTATGAACCTTCTGCCAAGCCCCGTGGGGTAAACAAAATGCGGTAAGCGAAGAAGAGAGGTTGTTCTTTCTTGAAAGAAAGAACCAAAGAACTTTTATCCTTTCATTCGCAGTCCCCGGTTGGTGCCTGGTCCGGAAAACGGAGAAAAGTCTTTTTGCTTCTTTTTCTTCAGAAAAAGAAGTCTCCTTCTTTCTGATCCTTCATCGAAGTGCATAACACTTTCTAGCCTTCCTGAGCGGCACCTTAGCGAACTCTTGAGGCACCTTCACGAGCCCTTGCCAGTCGCTTGCCTTCACTTATTGGCTGCGCCGAGTCCACACCCCTAGCCCTGCCGAATCGTGAGGCCGCCGTCGACCAGGATGGTTTGGCCGGAGATATAGCGGGCACCATCCGAGGCCAGAAATACAATCACGTCGGCCACGTCCTCGGGTTCACCGATCCGGCCGAGTGGAATGGAGGGTGCCTGGGCCGCCAGTTTTGCCGCCCCGAGCGAATGCTGCTCGGAAAGGGACTGTGCCGTGCGGATGAATCCCGGGGCGACACCGTTGACGCGGATGCCATCGCTTCCGAGTTCGGCGGCTAGCCCCCTGACCAGCCCCAGAATCCCGGCCTTGGCGGCGGAATACTGCACGTGCTCAGCCCACCCGTAGCTCATGCCGGAGATCGAGGAAACCGCGATCACCGCACCCTTCCGGCGTTCTCGCATCCGGGGCGCCGCGGCCCGGACCATGCGGAACACGCCCTTGAGGTCGATATCGAGGGTTGTATCCCATTTGTCGTCGGTGAGTTCCGCGAGCGGCACGCGATGGGCGATGCCGGCATTCGCCACCACGACATCGACTCCGCCATGCTCCCGATCGATTTCTGCGATGACCGCGTCGACCTCATCGGTCCGGGTGACATCGAGTTTGCGGAACACCGCTTCCCCGCCTTCGGCTCGGATCGCCTCGGCAACAGCATTACCCTCGGCATCGAGGATGTCGGTCACATAGACCATGTCACCCTGGCGCGCGAAGGCCATGGCAGTTGCGCGGCCGATCCCGATTCCAGCGCCGCTGACGATGACGATACGCTTGGCCATGTCGATCTCCATCAGAATGTGTCGCAGGTCGAGGAGTCGAGTCCGTTGTTCGGGGAATGTTTGGGGGTGGTAGAGGCGCCCGATATGGAACCAGAGAGGACCCGTTCAGGGAACGGGAGGGGGTTTTTCAGCGACCGCACGCGGTATCTCCCGGGGGCTCTCTGGTGGCCAGATGGAACCCAATTCCTATGGCTGGTCCCTTCTTTGCAAAACCCCGGCCCCAGCATCTAAATAATAACAACAACCTTTAGCGGTCTTTTTGAAACTTCGATCAGAGCCCTCCCACCCATGACTTTTTGCGTTTGGAGTGCCGTTCCACTGGCCCGGAGCGACGATGAAAATCGTTGACGTGAAAACGAGCGACGAAGTGTTGACGGTCGCTTCGCAGCGGCCAATCAGCAGCAGCAGTGCAGACGCTTCTACTCGGCTTTCATAGCATCCCACTGTCGCGGCACATCCGGCCACTTCTTCACACACTCGTTATGGTCGGAGGTTCCAGTGCTGATCTTGACGACATCGCCCTTGACGCCAGCCACCTTGACGTAGCGCGCCGGGACTCGTGCCCGGAGCCCGAAAATACCAGTGCGCGGATCGCGCCAAGGATTGGGCATTTGAAGGGTCGCCATTTTGTCCCTGTGTCCCCATCACGGGACCAAAAGTCCAGGGAAATCAGGAACCTCAGAGATTTCTAGGCGTTGCCGTGTGCCCGGTGCCGGGTGAGGGATTTGAACCCCCGACCTTCGGTTTACAAATCCGATGTGATGGCATTTTCCCACATATCGAGGCGTGTCTGGTAGCCGGCAAGCACTTGAGAAATAGCCATGTTCCCATATATAAACGTATCGCAACGTGTGCGACGCGCCTAGCAACGGCATAGCAACGGCGAGCGGGGGGTGAACATGGGGACTGTGGTGGCCATGCCGGCTCCGGCCAAGCGGGACAGGTCGGACAAGCCGAAAACGGGGCATATCGCATTCACTGAGCAGCGGCTCGAGAAGCTGCGTCGGCCGGCCGCTGGCGCCGCCTACATCTACGATACGGAGGAGCCGGGCTTGTGCGTCCGGCTTACGGCCGGGGCTGCCTCATACGTGTT
>JASHVY010000271.1 GCA_030044345.1 Acetobacteraceae bacterium
CCTATTCGCTCATCGCGCTCGGGACGATCGCGTTCCTGATCATCGCCTATGCCCGCGCGCCGGTGATCCCGACCTGGTTCATCCCGCGCGGGCTGCACGACTTCCTCCTGCTCGTCATGCTCGCCGCCTTCATCCTCTTCGCCAGTGCCATCACCACGCGCAACCCGACCGCGGTCGGCGGGGAGAAGGCGCCGCCCGATCCGATGCGGGGCATGCAGCGCATCACCCGCCATCCGATGCTGTGGTCCTTCACGCTCTGGGCAGCAGCTCACATGATCGCGCTCGGCACCGAAGACGGTTTTCTCTTCTTCGGTGCCTTCCTCGTCACCGCGATCTGGGGCATGCGCTCGATCGACGCGAAGCTCGCAAGCGGCAATCCCGCCCTGTGGGCCGAGCTTTTCCGCACCACTTCGATCCTTCCCTTCGGAGCCATCATCGCCGGGCGCAACCGTTTCGTCGCCTCCGAGATCGGCTGGATCGCACCGCTCGCTGCCCTCGCCCTCTGGGTTGTCTTTCTCGCCTTCCTCCATCGCTGGCTGTTCGGCGTGAGCCCGCTCATGGGATGAGCGCATCCGCGCGGCTCGCCGTTCAGTTCAGACGATTCTTGACGAAACGTCCCTCCAGCATGATGGCCGGGATATGGGCGCCGTCGCCCAGGAAAACCGAAAGGTCACGAAAAGGATCGCCTTCGACCACCAGGAGATCCGCTTCCGCGCCGGGAACGATCTCGCCGAGCTTTCCCTCCCGCCGCACGATCTCCGCATTGACGATCGTGGCCGAGCGGATGATCTCGGCCGGGCTCATCACGGCGCTGCGGAGAAGGAACTCGTTGCACTGATCGTTCTGGAGCTGGCCGAGAAGATCGCTGCCGAAGCCGATCTTCACCCCCGCCCCGCGGCAGATCTCGAGCGAGCGCAGCCCCGCATCGAGCACGATCTCGTTCTTCCCCAGGCTGTAGCGCGTCATGCCATAATCCGCCCCGCGCTTCTTGAGAGAGTCATAAGCGACCAGCGTCGGCACGAGATAGGCGCCGCGCTCGGCCATCAGCCGCGCCGTCGGGGTATCGATCAGGTTGCCGTGCTCGATGGTGCGGACGCCGCCGCGCACCGCCCGCGCGACTGCCTCGGCCGTATAGGCGTGCGCGCAGACATAGCTGCCCCAGCGCGTCGCTTCTTCCACGGCCGCCTCGATCTCATCCATCCGGTACTGCACGCTCTCGAGCGGATCGGTTTGCGAAGCGACTCCTCCCGAGACCATGATCTTGATCTGATCCGCGCCCTTGCGCAGCTCGTCGCGCACCGCCTGCACCACCTCGGGAACGCCGTCAGCGACACGTGCCGTCCAGGCCCGGCCGCTGCAGCACGGGCAGCCGAAGCGCATTTCCGTACGCATGCGAAAATCACCGTGCCCGCCCGTCTGACTGATCGCTTGCCCGGAGATGAAGAGGCGCGGGCCTTCGAACAACCCGCAATCGCGTGCCATCTTCATCCCGAAATCGGCCCCGCCAGTATCGCGCAGCGTGGTGAAGCCGCGCATCAGCATCGACCGCATCGCGACCGAGCCTTTCGCCGCGAGCAGCGTCAGCGGCACGTCGGAGAGAAGGGCGAGATTGACCTCCGTGAACGCAATATGGATATGCGCATCGATCAGTCCGGGCATCAGCGTCCGCCCACCAAGCAGGACGCGCTCGGCTCCACCCGCCGTGATCGGCCGGTCGGACACTTCCTTGACGATACCATCCTCGACGAGAACCTCGATCCCTTCGACCAGTTCGTCGCGCCGGGGATCGAGGAAGAGCCCCCCGCTGAAGAGAAAGGCGCTCACGAGGCCCGTTCCTTCGCAGCCTCGACATCGAACACCGCGCCGAGGTCTCTGAGCAGCGGTGTCGCCGCGCCGGCCTCCGCCCAGGCAGAAGCCACGTCCTCATAGGCGGCCGCCGCGCCAAGAAATATCTGCGCCGCGCCTCCATCCCCCAAAAAGCGCGCGATCTCCTCCATTTCTCCGACAAAACGGTACGATTTCGAATACATGCGCGGCACGCTGCGCGTGAGCCAGGTGAGAAGCTGCGGCTGGCTGGCCGCAAGCTCGGCTCGCAGCGTTGCGGCCACGCCCGCCGAGGCCGCCCCCTGCCCGGCCGCGACACCGAGCGCGGTGAGCCCCTTGGTGAGCGCAGCATAGGACAGCTTGAGCGCCGAGGCCGCGCCGATCCCGCCTTCCATCGGCCGCACGTCGAGCCCGAATTGCCTGAGTGCGGCGAGCCGGGCCGCGCCCTCGCCCGAAACGTAAAGCCGCGGACCAGCATCGTCGCCTTTCGGCGGGCCGCCAATGATCCCGCCATCGGCGAAGGCCGCGCCTGTCGCGGCGATGATCTTCGCGATGGCCCGCACCGTTTCCGGGGCTATGGCATTGCAATCCACATAGAGAATTTTTGCGCCCGCGCGCGCGAGCGAGGGGGCGAAGCGTTCGGCGAGCGCACGCGCACGCGCAGGCGGGACGACGGAGAGAAAAATCTCGGCCCGCGCGATCAGCGCCGCATCATCGTCGATGACCGTCATCCCGGCACCAATCGCCCGGGCGCGGCTTGCCTCGCTCCGCCCGGCAAGGTTGGTGAAAACCTCCGCCCCGCGCGCCTTGAGCCGCGCGGCAATGCTGCTGCCCATCTCGCCCGTCGCCACCACGGCAATGCGCATCGTCTGCTCTCCTGCTCGCGTGATCAGCCGGGAGCATAAGCCTGCCTGTGCAGGGCGCAGAAGAGGGAGCGGCACTGCGGCAGGCGGCCGCTCAGAGCCCGTGTGAGAATGCGCTGTGGTGAGTCGGAAGC
>JASHVY010000272.1 GCA_030044345.1 Acetobacteraceae bacterium
CTCACCGCGGAATTGCCGATATTCGCATTCACCTTGACCAGGAAGTTGCGGCCGATGATCGTCGGCTCCAGCTCCGGATGGTTGATATTGGCGGGAATGATCGCCCGCCCGCGCGCGATCTCCGAGCGGACGAATTCGGGCGTGATGAAAGCGGGAATCTCGGCACCGAAATCCTCGCTGTCCGCGCGCCGCTCCTCGGCGCCGGAAACGAGCGCGGCGCGGCCGAGATTTTCCCGATGCGCGATATAGCGCATCTCCTCGGTGATGATGCCCATCCGGGCGAACTCGAGCTGCGTGATCGGCCGGCTCGCCTGCGCGGCGTGGACAAGGTGCTCCGCCGGGCAGGGTGGCAGCAGCTTCTCGGCCGAAAGATTGCCGTTGTCGGCGGCCTGCACAGCGCGAGGCGTGACGGTCTGTGGCTGGCGCGCCCCGACCCATGAGGCGCGCAGCTTCGCCAGGCCGGCGGTGAGATCGATCGTGGACCCCTGCTCGCTGTAGGGGCCGGAGGTATCGTAAAGGCGGAAGGGCGGCTCGCCGGAGGATGGGTCGAGCAGCACTTCACGGAACGGCACCGTGAGATCCGGCCGATCGGGGACCGGCACATAGACCTTGCGCGAGCCTGCCACGGGGCCCGTCGTCACGGTCTCCGGGCGGGTCCCGGCCCTGGTCCCTGCCTTGTCATAGATCGTCATCGGCGCCTCCTCGCTCGCGGGCCTTGCGAAGGAGGGGGGGGACTCTGCGATCGGCTTCCCGTCCCTCCGCCGGCATGACCCGGTTCAGGTTCGCAGGGTCACTGCGCTGTCCGCGCCCAAGCGGGGAAACGGACCGTCAGTATCTCAGCCCCCTGGCGGGGCTCCCCTCGGTTCTTCAAGGATCGGGGCTCGCCCCGGCTCTGTCAATGCCTGCGAGGTCAATGCCCGCAAGGTCGATACCCTGCGCGATCCCCTGCCCCATCCTTCGGCAAACCGTGACAAATGGCCGAAAGTTATTGTGAATGGCCCGGCGACAAGACATTATCCCGGCGCAATCTGCGCCAATGCGCGACATGGGAAGCCGGCGTGCACGCAAAACCGGCCCATGGGAAGAGGGAGGATGGAATGGTTCACGGGAAGCCTTCGGGCCGGCTTGGCCGGCGGCGTGTACTCAAGCTTGGCGCGGCGCTCGGGGCGGCGGGCACCGTCCAGGTCACCTCGCCCTTCATCGTCAAGGCGCTCGGTGAACAACCGATCAAGTTCGGCTTCATCGATCCGTTGACGGGCAGCCTTTCGTTGCTCGCGGTCTCCGAGGTTCAGGGCGCGCGGTACGCCATCGAGGAGATAAACAGCAAGGGCGGGATCCTGGGCCGTCAGGCCGAGCTTCTCGTCGAGGACTCGGCAAACGATGTCGGTACCGGCGTCGAGAAGATCCGCAAGCTGATCGACAAGGATCAAGTCAACGTAACCTATGGCGATGTCAATTCGGCGATCGCGTACGCGGTTTCGCAGGTGGCAACGCAGAAAGGCATCCTCCACATCGTTCCGGGCGGCCACACGGACCCGATCACGGGCAAGGACTGCGCATGGAACGTGTTCCGCGTCTGCAACACGACCGCGATGGACGCCAATGCCATCTCGAGCCTGCTGATGAAAAAATTTGGAAAGCGGTGGTACTTCCTTACCCCGGACTATGCCTACGGGCACACCTTGCAGGCGGCCTTTATCAAGAATCTGACGGCTGCCGGCGGCACGTACGAAGCAGAGCTGCTGCCGATCGCAGCCAGCGACTTCTCGGCGAGCCTGATCAAGGCCAGGGCTTTCAAGCCGGATGTGCTGCTGAACAACATGGGCGGGCTCGCCCAGATCGACTGCATGAAACAGTACGTGCAGTTCGGTCTGGACAAGGAAATGGCCCTCGGCGGAGCGCTCTATGAGTGCGAGGAGGTGGTTGCGGTGCCCACAGCAGCGCAGGCCGGCTGGTGGGTCATGGAATGGTGGTGGGATCAGCCGGGCGTTCCTCATGTGAAGGCGTTCGCAGACGCCATCGTGGCCAAATACAAGAAGCCATGCTCCGCGCGCCACTGGTTCGGCTATGTCGGGATTCAATCGGCGAGGCTTGCGATGGAGCAGACCAAGAGCCTCAAGGCCATTGATCTCGCCCACGCGCTCGCCGGGATGGAGCTGCCGCCGGAAGTCGCTCTGCAGCCGGGGAAGGTTTATTACCGGGCTGGCGATCACGAGCTGATGCCGAACGTATTTACCGGCGAAGTTCATCCACCCGCAGCGAGCGACCCTTATAATTTCTTCAAGGTCGCGGAGCTGGTACCGGCCGACAGGGCGGATCCGCTCGCCTCGACCGGCTGCCATATGACCTTCCCGAGCTGAGCAAGTTCCCGTGGCCTGTGCCCTGCCGCCCGGTCGATCGCGGTGGCAGGGAAAGGATCTCAAAATGAGGAACGATCCCGGCAAGCTTTTGGGAGTCCCCGATGCTGCAGCTTGTACTTTTCAATCTGTTCAATGGCCTGATTATTGGCGCCTTCTACGTGCTGCTGGCATTGGGGCTCTCGATGATCCTCAATCTCAGCAACGTCATCAATTTCGCGCACGGCAACTTCCTGGCCCTGGGAGGGTACTTTGCCTATGTGCTGATCCCTTACATCGGATTCTGGCCTGCCCTGATCGTCTCGCCACTGCTCACAGCGGTGCTTGGCCTCATTATTGAACGGACAATGATCCGCCGGATTTATGGGCGCGATCCGATCTACAGCCTGCTGCTCACCTTCGGATTGGCATTCATGATCCAGGATGCCTGCCGCTATATCTGGGGCGTGAACGGGCTGCCGTTGACGACGCCGGCGAGCATTTCCCAGCCGCTCAGCCAGGAATTCTTCTTCCTCACCGGCTATCGCCTCTTCGTCGTCGGCATCGTGATCATCGCCGTGGCGGGATTGTTTGCATTCCTCCGCTACTCCCGGATGGGCATGCGCATTCGCGCCGGCGTGCTCGATCTCGATACGGTCTCGGCGCTCGGGATCAATGTAAGACTTCTGCGTTCGCTCAATTTCGCCGGCGGGATTTTTCTGGCGGGTCTTGCCGGCGTCCTTGCCGGCGGCCAGATCGGCCTCAATCCGAATATGGGTGATAGCCTCCTTCTCCCCAGCTTCATTGCCATCATCATCGGTGGAATGGGAAGCCTCGTCGGCACGCTTCTCGGCGGATTGCTCATCGGCGTGGCGGCCGCGATCACGACCATGTTCTATGCCAGCGCGTCCGATACGATCATTTACGTCATCATGGCATTGGTTCTGCTTGTACGACCGCGCGGCCTCCTGGGTGAGGAAGGCATGCTGTGAGCGTGACGGCTGCCGGGGCGGTCGATACCGCCCGATCGGCCGATCGACGATGGCTGGTTCTGGCCGCCATCTGGCTGGTGCTGATCGCTGCTCCTTTGTGGATGCCCCTCATCGGTGGCTATACCTCGCTCGGGACACGCATTCTCGTGCTCGGGCTCGCTGCGACGGCACTGAATTTCCTGATCGGGTTCACCGGTGTCGTGAGTTTCGGCCACGCCGCATATTTCGGGCTCGGCGTCTATGGCGCGGGGCTGGTGCTTCGGTACCTCGCTCCCTCCACGCCACTCGCAATCGTTGCCGGCATCCTGCTCGGCGGCGTGATAGGCACGATTGTCGGGGCGCTCATCGCACGCCAGCGGGGTATTTATTTTGCTATGGTTACGATCGCGTTCGAGCAGATTTTTTATTATATCGGCTACAAGTGGGACGCCGTCACCGGCGGCTTCGATGGTTTGCGGGGCTTCCAGAGGCAGCCGATTCATCTTGGTGCCTTCGTCCTGGACATTCAGAAGAACGATCTCGCTTTCTACTACTTCGTCTTGTTCATATTCGCTTTGGTTGTCGGCTTGATGGGCTTTCTGTTACGCTCGCCCTTCGGGCGCACATTGCTTGCCATCCGTGAGAATGAGCGCCGTGCCCGCTTCCTCGGCATCTCGGTCAACAGACATATTTGGCTTGCGTTTTCCATTTCGTCATTCCTCATCGCCGCGGCCGGCGCGCTTTACGCACTCCTCAATGATTTCGCGGATCCTTCGTCCCTTTACTTCGACCTCTCCGGCGATCTGGTGATCATGGCCGTTCTCGGGGGAATCCGTAATTTCTGGGGCCCCCTCCTCGGCGCTGCGGTGTTCGAGGTCCTCCAGGATTACATTTCGAGCCAGACCGTCAATTGGTTGTTCTTCATCGGCTTGGTCTTCGTGATTGTCGTCATGTTCTTTCCGCGCGGCCTGCTCGGGTTCTTCCATCGGCGGAGGCAGACATGAGCATGCTCGAGGTCCACAACGCCTCCAAGCATTTCGGCAGCCTGGTCGCGGTGCGCGAAGTCTCGCTCACCGTGGCCAAGGGTGAGCTCCGCGCCATCATCGGGCCGAACGGCGCCGGCAAGACCACTTTCTTCAACCTCATCACGGGCTTTTTCCCACCGACCGCGGGCGAGATCATCTTCGATGGTCAGAA
Source organism: Acetobacteraceae bacterium (assembly GCA_030044345.1). Lineage (GTDB taxonomy): Bacteria > Pseudomonadota > Alphaproteobacteria > Acetobacterales > Acetobacteraceae > JAKAWQ01. The sequence continues at coordinate 4,505 of JASHVY010000272.1, forward strand.
CGTCACGGAGGTGAGCGCCGCGGAGCGGGTCAAGCGCGGCATGGCACGGACTTTCCAAATCACCGAAGTGTTCCCGGAGCTCTCCGTGCGCGAGAACATCCGCATTGCTGCCGAAGTGGCCGCCGGCTACGCGCTGCGCCCATGGCTCCGTGCGGAGGAGACGCGGAACATAGCCGCGGTCGTGGAAGAGATGATCGGGCTCACCGGGCTTGCCGGGAAGGTGGAGCGGCTGGTGGGCGAGCTCGCCCACGGCGATCAGCGCGCGGTGGAGATCGCGATGGCGCTGGCACTCCGCCCGCGACTTCTCCTGCTCGATGAGCCAACAGCCGGAATGGGCGAGCAGGAAACTTACGAAATCGCCGGATTGATCCGCAAGCTGCATCGCGACAAGAGCTATACCATCATTCTCGTCGAGCACGACATGCGCGTCGTGTTCCACCTTGCCGATCGCATCTCCGTGCTCGACCAGGGGGCGCTGCTCGCGGATGGAACCCCCGAGCAGATCGCTTCCGATCCGGCGGTGCAGGCGGCCTATCTGGGAAAGGCAGCATGAACGCGATCGAAGTCGAAGGGCTGCATACCTATTACGGCAAGAGCCACATCCTCCATGGCGTCAGCCTCAATGTCGAGGAGGGTAGGCTGACCACGTTGCTCGGACGCAACGGCGCCGGTAAAACAACGACGATGCGCAGCCTCATGGGCCTGACACCGCCACGCGAAGGAAGCGTGCGCATCTTCGGCCGTGAGACCACGCGCTGGCCGAGCTTCCGCATCGCCGCGCTCGGCGTCGGCTATGTGCCGGAAGGCCGCCGCATCTTCCCCAATCTCTCGGTCGAGGAGAATCTAAAGGTCCCGCTGGAGCGGCCCGGTCCCTGGAACATTCCGCGCGTCTATCAGCTCTTCCCCCGTCTCGAGCAAAGGAAGGCGAATCGCGGCCGGCAGCTCTCGGGCGGCGAGCAGGAGATGCTCTCGATCGCCCGCGCGCTGCTGCTCAATCCGCGGGTCCTGATCCTCGACGAACCCTCGCAGGGCCTCGCGCCGCTCGTCGTGCGCGAGGTCTTCCGCATCGTCGCCGAGATGCGCAACGAAGGCATCTCGGTCCTGCTGGTCGAGCAGAACGTCCGCATGAGCCTCGAGATCGCCGATTATGCCTATGTGCTCGATGACGGCGCCATCGTCCATGCCGGGCCGGCATCAGAGCTTGCGCGCGACGAGGGGCGCATCCAGTCCCTCGCCGGGGCCACCGCCGAAGAGTGGCACGAGAAGGAGCCGGTCGGCTGACAGAAGCTTGACGCCGCAGGCCATGACCCGCACATCCGCGGGATGAAAAGCGGAAATCCCTTCGTCATCCCCGAGGAAGCCTCGGCCGCCGAGGCCATCGCCACGATCGCCGAGGAGTTTTCCCTGCTCGACGGGTGGGAGGAACGCTACCGCCATATCATTGATCTCGGGCATGCCTTGCCGCCCTTCCCCACCGCCTGGATGGACGAGGCGCACCGGGTCTCCGGCTGCCAGAGCCGGGTCTGGCTCGCCTCCGAGCTCCGCGATGGCCGCCTGTTTCTCGCCGGCGCCTCGGATGCCGCGATCGTCTCCGGGCTGGTCGCGCTCCTGCTCCGCGTCTATTCCGGCCGCACGCGGGACGAGATCGCGGCCACCGATCCGGCCTTCCTCACCGATCTCGGGCTCATCGGCGCCCTCTCCACCAATCGCGGCAACGGAATCGCCGCCATGGCCCGCCGCATCCGCGCGATGGCGCGCGATCCCGTCCCGGCAGCGTGACGCTACCCCCCTCACACGTCACAGGTGATTGTTCTTGCCCGCCTCGCGCGGTCCGGCCAAGCGATCCATCGCCGCCATCAGCACGCCCGAGACCACGAGCACAAGCTGGATCACCACCTGGGCGAGGATCACCCGTTCGGTGTGCTGGCCTGGGTAGATGAAGGTCTCGAGCAGGCGGATGCTCGAGATCGCGACGATCGAGCCGACCAGCCGCAGTTTGAGCGTGCTGAACTCGATATTTCCCAGCCATTCGAGGTGGCCCGAGAGCGAGATCCCCATCACCCGGGCGATGAAGCTGCCGTAGCCCGCGAGCGCCACCACCATCAGCAGGTTGCCGACCAGCGAGAGATCGGTGAGCGAGAGCACGAGCAGGATGAGGTCCGCATCCGAGGTGCGCAGGATCAGCGGAATCTCGTGAACGATGTCCTGGACGACCTTCACCATGATCAGCGCGAGCATCGCGATCAGGCCGATATAGACCGGCGCCATCAGCCAGCTCCCGAGCGAGATCGTCCGCTCCATCACGCGCCCGAGGCGCCTCGCCACATCCGCGTTCCGCTCGCTCATGTCCCC
>JASHVY010000273.1 GCA_030044345.1 Acetobacteraceae bacterium
GCTCTTTATCGTCGCCACAATGCTGGGCCTTGCCGCTTGTGCCGCGCATCCGCCGCTCGCCAGGATGGCCGCAAAACCGTCTTCGGCCGCCCTGCAATGCCCAGGCTGCCCCTCGCCCCAGGCCGTCGCGGGGGAGGTTGCGCGGCTCCGATCTTCGCTCGCCGCGTCGGTTCCCCAGGATGATCCCGTGATCGCGCCCGATCGCTATCCCGTCTGGATCGCCCTCGCTCAGGGATCGATCAAGACCGCGCATGCGACGCTGCTCAGCCCGCAACTCCTCGTCGTCGTCGATCGCAATCCGGCGGTCCAACGCCTTGCCATCGTGCTTGCCGATCCGTACGGACCCTGGCAGGTCATTGGCGGGGGCAAGGTTTCCACCGGAGAGGCGGGCGTGCGCGGCGCCTATATTACGCCGACCGGGGTCTTCGTGCATGACGGCGGCATCCTGGATTACCGCGCGCTCGGCACCTTCAATGCGAACCATATCCGCGGCCTCGGCATCAAAGGCATGCGGGTGTGGGATTTCGGCTGGCAGACGGCGGAGCGTGGCTGGGGTCCGCCCGGGGAGACCGGCCAGATCCGCATGCTCCTCCATGCGACCGACCCCGACGCGCTCGAGCCGCTGCTCGGCAAGCCGACCTCGGATGGCTGCATCCATGTCTCGACGGCCATGAACCGGTTTCTCGACATCCATGGCGCGCTCGACAGCGACTATGAGCTGCTCGCCCGCTCCGATTCGGACTATGACTGGGTGCTGTTGCCGGATCGCGCCCCTTCGATCCTTGCGGGAGACAAGCTCGTCATCGTCGATTCGCTGGCCCCGCTCAGCCCCCTCACGCCGGAGCCATCAGGGGTGGGATAACGGCGAGGCTTCAGCGGCGGTCTGCAGCCCGGACGGCCCCGCGGCCGTTTCCACGGGAAAGGCGGTCTGCCAGCCGCCACCGAGCGCCTTGTAGATCGCGACGAGATCGGTCGAGACAGCGGCGGTGCTGGTCGCAAGCTGCTGCTCGGCCGTGAGCACGTTCTGCTGCGCGGTCAGCACCTCGAGAAAGTCGGTAAGCCCGTCCGCATAGCGGCTTTGGGCAAGCGAGAGCGCCCGCCGGTCCTGTTGCACGGCCTCTTCCAGGCTGGTGCGTCGCTGCTGCTCGCCGTCATAGGCGGCGAGAGAATTGTCCACGTCGTGGAACGCGGTGAGCACGGCGCGCGCGTAGGAAACCGCCGCCGCCTTCTGCTGCGCCTTGCGCAGGCTGAGCTGCCCCTGCAACTGCCCGCCCTCGAAGATCGGCAGCGAGATCGTCGGGCCGAGCGCGTAGGTCCGCGAAGCGATATCGGCGAATTGATTTATCTCAATCGATTGAAGATCGATATTTCCACTCAAGTTGAAACTTGGAAAGAAATTGGCGACCGCCACCCCCACCTCGGCCGTCGCCTGGTGAAGCTGGTCCTCCGCCTGCACGATATCGGGCCGCCGCGTCAGCAGTTGCGAAGGAAGCCCGATCGGCACCTCCGGCGGCACCGGAGGCACGGGACGCGCGGAGCTCAGCTCGCTCGCAAGCGCCTGTGGCGGCAATCCCAGCAGCAGGCTGACGGCATTGATATCCGTCGTGATCCGCGTCTCGAGCGGCGGAATCTGGGCCGCGATGCTCGCTTCCTGGGCGCGGGCGTTGGCAACATCGAGGTCCGCCACCAGCCCGGCGGCCGCGCGCTGCTCGGTGAGTCCGAGGCTCTGCTGCGCCGTCCCGAGATTCTGGCGGGTGATGGAGAGAAGATCCTGCGCCGTGCGGAGATCGATATAGTCCCGCCCCAGCTCGGCAAGCGCCGAGAGCAGCACGCCGCGCCGGTCGGCTTCCGCCGCGGCATAGTTCGCCTTCGCTGCCTCCACGCTCCGCCGCGTCTCCCCCCAGAGATCGACTTCCCATGCCGCATCGAATCCGGCCTCGAAGAGATTGAAAGGAACGGCCGGGATGTTGAACGGGAGGAGCGGCTCGCTGGTGAAGGGGCCGTTGGAGCTGTAGCGCTCGTGGGAGTAAGTGCCCGTCGCGGAGATCGAGGGCAGTGCCGACGACCCGGCGACCTCGATCTCCGCCCGCGCCGCGAGCAGCCGATCGGTCGCCTGCTGGACATCGAGATTCTGCGCCGCCACCCGCTCCTCGAGCGAGGTCAGCACCGGGTCATCGAAGGATTGCCACCACTGAACCGCCACCGTTTCCGGCACGGTCCGGCTTGCATCACCCGCCTCGCTCGTCCGCCAGGATGCAGGTGCGGATGACTCTGGAGGGACGAAGTTCGGACCCACCGTGCAGCCACCGACCACCGCCGCCAGCCCGGCCGCGAGAGTGACGCGGCATATCATCAGCCCGTCTATCATCACCCCTTCCTGTGCGCCCGCGAGAACCGGAGGTGAAATGAAATCCCGGCCAGGGAGCCATGCGGCCAATGGGAAGCGGCCCTGGCCTTGCGATTGCCGCGATTTTCGTGCCCTGCTCGGTGATCCTGCTCACGACGGATCCCGTCCGGACAGGCGCCTGCCGAGCAAGGAGGCATCGATGAGCCCTGCCGCTTCTCCCCCCTCAACTCTGGCGCGCGTCCTCGGCGCGCTCGATGCCGGCCTCGATGCCACGCGCGAGCGGCTTTTCTCCCTGCTCTCCATCCCGAGTGTCTCGGCCGATCCGGCCCATGAAGAGGATTGCCGGCGCGCGGCTGAATGGATCGCCGCCGATCTCAGCACCTCGGGCTTCACTGCCGCCGTGCGCGAGACGAAGGGCCGCCCGCTGGTCCTCGCCCATCATCCGGGCCCAAAGGGGAATGCAGGGGGAAATGCGCCGCATCTGCTCTATTACGGGCATTACGACGTCCAGCCGCCCGACCCCGTGGCGCTCTGGAAGAGCCCGCCCTTCTCCCCTGCTCTTATCGAGGGCCCGCACGGCAAGCGCATCGTTGCCCGCGGCGCGGTGGACGATAAGGGCCAGGTGATGACGTTTCTCGCCGCCTTTCGCGCCTGGCACGAGGCGACCGGCTCGCTGCCCGTGCGCGCCACCATCCTGAT
>JASHVY010000274.1 GCA_030044345.1 Acetobacteraceae bacterium
ACCTTGAAACGCTCGCTCTCGGCGGAGCCGGGCTCGGTCTCGCAATGATAAACGTAGAGTCGCGGCAGATAGAGGAGCGCCGCCAGCCACGAGATCACCGCGATGACGTGAAGCGCCTTGAGCCACAGGAAAAGAGGAGCAAGGGCGGGAATGGTCATGCGCGAAAGGTCTCCTTGGGGCAACGGCGATGAGCGGGGCCGCAGGCGCCCCGACCGGAGAGAATGGAAAGCCCGGGCGGAAGGGCCCGCGCCGCGCGGACGAGAGTGGCAAGGGCTGAAATGAAGAGCGGCTCGAGGGTGGGGGTGGGTGCTCGGAAATAGGCGGGCACGCCGGCCTGGGTGGCCAGGTCTCGATAATCCATGTCGAGCTCGACGAGTGTTTCCGAATGCTCGGAGACGAAAGCGATCGGCACGACGAGAAGGGCGATATGATCGGCGCCGGCAGCGCGGATCTCCTCGTCAGTACTCGGGGAAAGCCAGGGCTCCGGTGTCGCACGAGATTGAAAACAAACGCGAAACTCTGGAACATCCGAGCCCAGCGCCGTAAGCACGGCCGCCACCGTGGCTTCGATCTGCATCCGATAGGGATCGCCCGCGCGGACGATGCGCTCGGGCAGGCCATGGGCGGAGAAGAGGATGCGGAGCGGCGTGCCGGGCGCCAGAGCTGCGCGGGTATCGGCGATGGCACGAGCGAGGATCGCCGCAAGCGCCGTGATGAAGGCTGCGTTGGCATACCAGCAGCAGATGGTGCGGGTGGGCTTGGCGAGACCCATCGCCGCGGCAGCTTCACGCCAGGCAGTGAGTGAGCTTCCGGTCGTCGTTGTCGAGAACTGGGGATAAAGCGGAAGGAGAACAATCTCGTCAGGATCCCAGGAAGCGACCGCGTGGGCAGCCTCGAGGCTGAACGGATGCCAATAACGCATGGCGATGAAGGTGCGCGCGGAGAGCTCGGGGAGAGCGGCGATGAGAAGGGCGGCCTGCTGCTCCGTCTGGGCGAGCAGCGGTGAGCGGCCTCCGATCTTGGCATAGGATTCGGTGGCTGGGCCAAGGCGGGCACGGGTGATGCGGCGGGCGAGCAGGGGCCGAATGGGCCAGGGAACGGTGAGGATCGCCGGGTCGCGGAAGAGGTTGAGGAGGAACGGACGGATGGCCTCCGGCCGGTCCGGGCCGCCGAGATTGAAAAGAACGATTGCAACCTTGGGCCCGGACATCAGAGCCCACGAACAAGACTGACGAGGTTTGCCACATGCGCGGGCGGAGTCTCCGGCAACACGCCGTGGCCGAGGTTGAAAATATGCGGATGGCCGCGAAGCGCCGAGGCAATGGCGCCCGCTTCCTCGGCCAGAGCCGGTCCGCCCGCCAGCAGCGCGAGCGGATCGAGGTTGCCTTGGAGGGTAAGCTCATTTGGAACGAGAGAACGCGCGAGCACTGGGTCGGATGTGGTGTCGAGTCCGACCGCGTCGAGGCCGGGCAGGGCGGCGTAGGCGGGCAGCATGAGCCCGGCGAGACGGGGAAAACCCATCAGGGGGACGCGAGGAAAACGCCGCTTCAGAGCCGCCAGGATGCGGGCAGTCGGGGCCATGACGAACTGACGGAAGAGCAGCGGGGGCAAGAGACCCGCCCAACTGTCGAACAGCATGAGAGCCTCTGCTCCGGCCTCGGCCTGGGCGGTGAGCCAGGCAATGGTGGCGTCTGTCAGGCGCTCGATCAAGGCAGTGAAGAAAGACGGATCCTCGCGGATCGCGCGCCGGGTCGCCAGGAAGGCGCCGCCGGTGCCATCAACCAGATAGCAGGCGAGCGTGAAAGGGGCTCCCCCGAAGCCAATGAGGGTGGCGGAGGCTGGGAGCGTGGCGCGAACGATGCGGATGGTCTCCAATACCGGGGCCATCGCTTCGGGCATGCGGGCGAGATCGAGCGCGGCAACCTCCTCCGCCTTGCGGAGAGGCGGCATCACGGGGCCCTGCCCTTCGACAAAGGAGAGCGGGCGCCCGAGCGCCCAGGGCAAGATGAGAATGTCGCTGAAAAGGATCGCCGCATCGAACCCGAAGCGGTGGACCGGCTGAAGCGTGACCTCGGCGGCCAGATCGGGCGTCATGCAAAGGGCCAGGAAGTCTTCGGCACGGGCACGAAGCGCCTGATACTCGGGCAGGTAGCGCCCGGCCTGGCGCATCAGCCAGATCGGTGGTGGCCAGACGGCCTTGCCCGACAAAACGCGAAGCAACGGCTTGCGTGTATCAAGAGAAGAGTCTTTCTTCTCTTCGTTCTGGGATGGTTGAACCCTGTGCAAATTGGGGTACCCCGATCTTCCTTGGCTTGTCGTTCATTCATCCACAAGCGGTGCGCTTCGCAAGTCTTGAAAAACGGGCGATCCTAGCAGATTGCACACAGCGACCGTGCGAGGCCGCAGATTCTTTCCCGATGTGCCGGGTCAGGCGGGGTTATCCCCGCATGCCGGGTGCAGGTCGGACGGGTCGAAACTTTTCCCCGGGATTCACGCTTGGCCACATCCTGGTGACCGGCGTGATGCCTGACGTCATGACTGGGCGGCGATGATCGCCGCCTTTAGGATTTGCAATCCTATATCGAATTCATAACGATAGCGGTGCCCTTCCCAGGGATTATTTTCCTATCCGGCGGCACATCTGCGGAGGCTTTGCGATGATTACCCTGTTCTCCTACCCGGAACTTTACAACGTTGCGGATAACAATCCGTACGGTCTCAAGATTTTCGCTTTTCTGAAAATGACCGGTCTTCCATTCCGCCATGAGCATCTTTTCGACGCATCAAAGGCGCCGCGGAGCCAGCTTCCCTATATCGATGATGATGGTCTCATGATTGGCGACAGCGACATGATCATCGCGCATCTGACGCAGAAATACAGGCTGACGATCGATGAACTTCTTACCCCTGCCGAGCGGGTGACGGACCATCTGGTGCGCCGGACGCTCGACGATCTTTACTGGGTGATGTCCTATTCGCGCTGGAAAGATCCGAAATTTTGGCCATTGTTCCGCGACGCTCTGCGGCAAAGACATCCAAACCTCACGGCGGAGGCGCTTGCAGCGGCGCAGACGTACAATTTTCAGCGCTATTACTATCAGGGAATCGGCCGCTACGAGCCGGACGAGGTGTATCATCGCGGGATCGGCGATTTGGAAGCCATTGCAAGTCTGCTCGGCAGCGGACCCTATCTTTTTGGCGAACAACCCGGAAGCACGGATGCCGGGATTTACGGCTTCATCGCCAACATCCACTTCTATGAGATCGAAACCCCGCTCAAAAGATTTGTCGCATCTCAGCCCGGCCTGATTCGTCTCTGCGACTTGGTGCACGCAGCCGTCAGCCGCTAGAAAGAGTCATGCACTTTGATGAAGGATCAGAAAGAAGGAGACTTCTTTTTCTGAAGAAAAAGAAGCAAAAAGACTTTTCTCCGTTTTCCGGACCAGGCACCAACCGGGGACTCCGAATGAAAGGATAAAAGTTCTTTGGTTCTTTCTTTCAAGAAAGAACAGCCTCTCAGTCTTTC
>JASHVY010000275.1 GCA_030044345.1 Acetobacteraceae bacterium
AAGGTGCTGACCGGCGGCAGCTTCGTGGCCAGCACGCGCGATGTGCCGAACGACCAGTTCATGGGCGGCGGGACGATGACCTTCTCGGGCAGCTCGAACGGCACAGTGACCAACCAGGGCAGCATCGCCTCACAGAACGGGAACGTGGTGCTGATCGGCAAGGCAGTCAGCAACGCAGGCACGATCACTGCCCCCAATGGCACGGCGGCGCTGGCGGCGGGCAATGAGGTTCTGCTGAGCCCGGAGAACGGGCCGGCGGGAATCTATGTGGCGCCCGATACGACGGCGAGCGGGGATGCGAGCAACGCCGGCACCATCAAGGCGGCGGCCGCGGCGCTCGCCTCCGCGGGCGGCAATGTCTATGCGCTGGCCGGCAATCGCGGCGGGGTGATCCAGGCCACGGGAACGAAAACTGTTGCCGGCCAGGTGTGGCTGACGGCGCCGAACGGCACGGTCGAGGTTTCCGGCACGGTGACGGCGACCAATGCGGACGGAACGGGCGGGCAGATCGTTGCGGATGGCAAGGCAACGACACTCGATGCGACGGCGCAGATCTCGGCATCTGGCACGCGGGGCGGCAGTGTGCTGGTGGGGATCGAGCCGGGTGTGACAAATGAGTCCGTCAGCACCACCATTGCCTCGGGGGCGCAGATTCTCGCTACTGGCGCCGGCAGTGCGGGCGGACATATCGAGACCTCGGGCCAGACGCTCTCGCTCAGCGACGCCACCATCGATGCTGGCGAAGGGGGCTCCTGGGTCATCGATCCCGATGACACGACGATCGATGAAGCTGCGGCGAAGACCATCGATGCGAGCCTTGCCGCCGGTGCCAGTGTCGCGATGTTGGCAGCCAACGACCTGAATGTTGATGCCGCGATCTCCTGGGACACGGGCGCGACCTTGGATCTTGCCGCTTCTCATGATGTCAATGTCAATGCCACCATCACTGTGGCAGGAGATGGCAGGCTCGATATCGACACCAACGTCTTTGGGGGCACCGACGGAGCACTCAACATCGCGATGGGCAGGGGTGATATCCAGTTTACAAAACAGGGCGAAGGCACCCTCAATATCAATGGCGCCTTCTACACGCTGATCTGGACCGTGCCCCAGCTTGAGGAGGTCGGCAGCAGTGGGGACTATGCGCTTGCAGTCGATCTCAATGCCGCCGGCGTGACCAACTTCACACCGATCGCCGAGACCACGGCTTTCACAGGCATCTTCAATGGTCTCGGCAACACCATCGAACATCTGACCATCAGCAGCACACCTTTACTTGGTAATATTGGCCTGTTCGGGCAGGTGGGTAGCGGTGGCGCAATCGAGAATATCGGTCTGATCGACGGTTCGGTTACAGGCATCGACAGCGGCGACGTGGGCGAGCTGGTCGGATGGAACGAGGGCGTGGTGAGCAACTCTTACGCGACAGGCACGGTGAAAGGCGGTGGCATGTATAGCGAAATTGGCGGGCTGGTTGGGTGGAACGGCGGTACGGTCAGCGGCTCCCATTTCAATGGCGCGGCCATCGACACTTCCGACGGCGTCCTCAGTTTCGTCGGTGGACTGGTTGGGTGGAATACTGGCACAATCGGCAGCTCCCACGCCGAAGGTACGGTCAGTGGTGGCCCCGACAGCGAAATTGGTGGGCTGGTTGGGATCAATTTCTTCCCTGGCACGATTGCCGACTCCTATGCGACCGGCGCAGTCAGTGGTGGGGAGAAAACTGTTGTCGGGGGGCTGGTCGGAGACAATGGCGGCACCATCAGCGGTTCCTTTGCCACCGGTGCGGTCACAGGCGGCGATAACAGCTATGTCGGCGGACTGGTCGGTGGCAATGCAAATACATACCTCCCCAATGGGGACATCGTCGGCGGCACGATCAACGCGTCGTTTGCGACAGGCGCTGTTGGTGGCGGCGATAACAGCTATGTCGGGGGGCTGATCGGATACAGCGACACAGAGAGCACGATCAGCAACTCGTTTGCGATTGGCGCCGTCAATGCCGGTTCCGGCAGCGATGCCGGTGGACTGGTGGGATACAATCTCGGTACGATCAGCGACGCCCTTGCGGCCGGTAAAGTTATCGGCGGCACTTACAGCAATGTTGGCGGGCTGGTCGGATACAACTACGCCGCCACGATCGGCGACACCCTTGCGACCGGCGCCGTCACCGGCGGCAATGGCAGTGATGTCGGCGGGCTGATCGGGTCTAACGGTTATGACACCACGATCAACGCCTCTTTTGCGACCGGTGCGGTCAATGGCGGCGATAGCGGCGATGCCGGTGGGCTGATCGGGGCGAACGGCTTCGGCACGACTGTCATCGATTCCTTCGCGACCGGCGCGGTCAGCGGCGGTGATGGCAGCGAAGCTGGCGGGCTGGTCGGATACAATGACGGCACCATCCGCAATTCCTTTGCGACCGGACGGGTGAGCGGCGGGAAAGACAGCGTCGTCGGCGGATTGGCGGGGCTCAATGACATGAGCGGCACGATCACCGGCTCTTCAGCGAGCGGACGGGTAAGCGGCAAAGCCGGCAGCACGGTTGGCCGGTTCATCGGCATCGATAATGGGGTATTCATTCCAGCGCGCGCCTATCCTTGGTGGGCATTGTCGCCCGATATGGTGCCCCTGCTTGCCGAATTGCGGGTTTCCTACCGTTAGCCATGGGGAAACAGATATTTGCTGCGCTCCGGTGGATGAGATCGATTTTGTCTGTCAGTATTCCTTGATGAGTGTGTTCAGCGCCCCAACCGCATCTGGCTCCTTAAACGGCAAATTGGTGCACGGCTTGAAAATTTCGTGAGAAGCAACAGAGGCCCGGCGGGCGCTCAAGTCAGCCGGCCAAGCTCATGAATATCGATCTCTCTGGCCAATCTTCTTGCACTCAAAACGAATATATCATTGGAGAAATAGTCCGACGTCTCCAGGGAAAATTGGGGTGGACAGTTCTTTGACGGTTCTTGCTCAACAATAAAAGACTTGCAGAACACCGACACCGGGTATCACGACCAGGCGCATAAGCCGTCCCTTCTTCAAGCCGTTTCGTGACTTTGTGTTATTGCACGCCCACCAGCCATGATGAAGCATTGGCCTGCGCGGATCGGCGATGCCATCCACGATATTGGAGAGCGCTGCCGCACCCACCTATCTGACACCTTGCCCCCGTTCCACGAGGAAGCAATGAGCCGTGAACAAACCAGTGGCACGCCAACGGAAAGAGCGTTCGCGTCAACGCATATCGCGCCAGGCAGCGCTGCTTTTCTGCGCACCAATCTCGCCCTGTTCGCGGCCGGCTTCGCGACCTTCGCCCTGCTTTACACTGTGCAGCCACTGCTGCCGATCTTCACCAGCGCCTTTCATGTCAGCCCGGCCGAGAGCAGCCTTTCTCTCTCCGCCACGACCGCAGCGCTCGCGGCTTTCATGCTGGTTGCCAGTGGGCTTTCAGAGTCCTTCGGGCGCAAGCCGGTGATGACAGCTTCGCTGCTTGCCTCGGCGCTGCTCCAGCTCCTCTCCGCCGTCGTGCCCGCCTGGTGGGAGCTTGTTGTTGTGCGCGCACTGATGGGAGTGGCCCTAAGCGGCCTGCCCGCGGTCGCCATGGCCTATGTGAGCGAGGAGATCGAGCCGGAGGCGGTCGGTCTTACGATGGGCCTCTATATCGGCGGCAACTGCTTCGGCGGCATGGCCGGCCGGCTGCTCGCGGGCGTCCTTGCAGACAATTTCGGCTGGCGCCTGGCTACCGCGATCATCGGCGCGATCGGCATTGCCTGCGGAATCATTTTTGCCGCGAGCCTGCCGCAATCGAGGCATTTCTGCCCGCGCGCGCTTGCCCTTGCCCCCCTGCTTGGCGCCTATCGCGCGCACCTCACCGACTCCGGGCTGTCATGGCTCTTCGCCGAGGGGTTCCTGCTGATGGGCGGCTTCGTCACGATCTACAACTATATCGGCTACCGCCTGCTGGCACCGCCCTTTTCGCTGAGTCAGGCCGAGGTCGGGCTGATCTTCGCCGTTTATCTTGTCGGAATCTTCGCGTCCGCCTGGATGGGCAATCTCGCCGGCCGTGCTGGCCGGCCGCGCATCTTTCGCGCTGCCCTGCTGATCGATCTCTTTGGCATCCTGCTGACGCTTCCACAGAATCTCGGCTTCGTGATCCTGGGCATGGCAGTGCTCACTTTCGGCTTCTTCGCGGCCCACTCCATCGCGAGCTCGTGGATCGGCGTGCGCGCCCGGGATGCCCGCGCCCAGGCCTCCGCGCTTTACCTGCTTCTCTATTATCTGGGCTCGAGCTTCGTCGGCTCGGCAGGCGGCTTCTTCTGGACCGCATGGGACTGGCAGGGTGTCATCGGGCTGACCGCGAGCCTCCTCGTGCTGGCCCTCTTCGCCGCGCATCGCCTCGCCCACAGTGCCGCCGCGGACGAATAGGACAGGAGGCATAGAATATGAGCCATTCGCAATGTTCCCGAGGGCTTTCGCTCATCGCCGAGCGGCCAATCAGTGAATTTCCTGCATGTACCGGGTTTATGGATTGACAGCCCGCCGATTTGCCGCGAGCGTGACGTTGCGAATCCGACACGTATTCCTGAGGGGAAAACCATGGGCGGAGACGTAAGGGAGCGGACCGTGCGTGTGTTCCGGCGGGATTTCAGCCGCCGGCGCAACCTTCTTCTTGCCACCACCATGCTCTCGGGCCTCGCCGTTCCGGTGCTCGCGCAGACGCTGCCGACGGGTGGTTCCTATGTGGCCGGCGCGGGCAGCATCGCGACCGCCGGGCCGGCGATGACGATCAACCAAGCGACCGGGCGTGGCATCATCAACTGGCAGGGCTTCTCGATCGGCAGCGCCAACTCGGTTCAGATCAACAATGGCTCCGGGGCGACGCTCAACCGCGTGACGGGCGGCAATCTCTCCACCATCTCGGGCGCGCTCGGCGCCACCGGCTCGGTCTATCTCGTCAACCCGAATG
>JASHVY010000276.1 GCA_030044345.1 Acetobacteraceae bacterium
AGAAAGAACCAAAGAACTTTGATCCTTTCATTCATAGTCCACAGCCAGCGCCTAGATCAATATGACTTCTGGTGGATCGGGGTCCCCGCGAACGTGTTCGCGGGGACCCCGGCGCAGAGCGATCCGCCAAAGTCATGAAATTGATCGAGAAAACAAAACCAGAGCATGATGATTTTTAATCATCATGCTCTGATCCGGAAAACGGAGAGAAGTCTTTTTGCTTCTTTTTCTGAAGAAAAAGAAGTCTCCTTCTTTCTGATACTTCATCGAAGTGCATAACACTTTCTAGCCCCAGCGGGCGGCCGCTTTGGCATCTTCCGCACGCGCCTCGACCCAAGCGGTCGAACCGTCGGCAAAGTGCTCTTTCTTCCAGAACGGTGCCTTGGTCTTGAGCCAGTCGATCAAAAAGCCCGTCGCCGCCAGCGCCGGCTCCCGATGCGGGGCCGCAGCGAGCACGAGCACGATGTGCTCGCCCGGTGTCAGCCGTCCGACACGATGGACGACTCGCACCCAGCACGGATCCCAGCGCCGCTCCGCCTCTTCGGCAATCACCCTTACCGCCCGCTCGGTCATGCCGGGATAATGCTCAAGCGTCATGGCAGTGATCGCGCGATTCCCCACCTCCCCACGGACGACACCAATGAAGCACCCGATCCCGCCCGCGCCACCGGCCTGCTCGGTGAGCCTCGCGATTTCGGCGCCCGGCTCGAAATCAGCCTCTTGCACCGCAACGTAAGCCATCAGCCCCCCGTCACCGGCGGGAAGAACGCGACCTCGTCACCGTCGCTGAGTTCCGTCTCGGGTCCCGCAAACTCCTGGTTCACCGCGGCACGGATCAACCCGGGCTTCGCAAATGCGGCCCCATGGACAGTGTCCCGCGCAGCAAGCCAACGCATCAGCTCTCCCACTGTGCGTACCGAGGAAGGGAGGACCACTTCCTCTTCGGAGTGGCCGACCCGCTCCCTGAGCCATGCGAAGTAGAGAAGCCGAAGCATTTTATGGACGCGGCTCGGTCACCGTCTCCACCGATCCATCCGGCCGGATGATCGTGCTCGTTCCGTTGCCGTTCGGGACCATGATGCCCGCATACTCTCCGTCAGGCGATGTCAGCGTGAGGAAGTTGCCTGTTCCCCCGGACACCACCTCTGGGCCGCGGGAGGTCTGGATCTCCGTCCCCTTCGGGAGGCTTGGCGTGTTCACAGCGTTCGGGCTGGGAGCGGGCGCCGGCTGCACGGTCGAGGGCGGTGCCGTCAACACGGGCACGGCGCCGCGGGGCGGCGTTGTGATCGCAGGCGGCACCGCAGGCAGAAGCGGCACGCCTTCGGATTGCGGCAGGGTCTTGGCGATGTCTGCAAGCGAGGGTAGCGGCTGAATCGGGCCGGGCCAGACATTACCCGTCTGAACCGCGATCGGCGTCGATGCCGGCTGGCCGCCGTTCGCCCGTTGCACGTTCTCGGCCATCGCGACGGGCTGGTTCGGGTCGCCGTTGCGGCTGAACGTGTCATTCACGAAGCCGCTGAACCCCTCGCAGCCCGACAACAGCAACAGGATGCCGACAACGGCGATACGCCGCATGTTCAAGGCTCCTTGGTTCCGCTGCCGGCATGACCCGCCTGCGGCAGAGGGGAGGCCGGCACACCCGCCCCCGACGGCATCACATGACTCAATCCGGCCGCAACATAACCCCAGCCGGTGATCAGCGTCAGCCCCGCCGCGATCCAGAGCATAATGCAGCCAATCGCAGTGATGTGCAGAAATCCCACGCCGAGCAGCCGCGCCGTCGGATCACCGGCCAGCAGCAGGCCGAGCGCGCCCATCTGAACCCCGGTCTTCCATTTCGCAAGCGGGGTGACCGGCAGCCCGGCGCGAATCCCTGCCAGGTATTCTCTGAGACCGCTGACCAGGATCTCGCGCAGCATGATGACGATCGCGGGGAACAGGCTGAAGAAAAGGCCGAGCCGACTTTCGCCGGCGAGTACCATGAGCGTCGCCCCGACCAGGAGCTTGTCCGCGATCGGGTCGAGCATCCGCCCGAAATCCGAGAGCTGTTGGCGAAACCGGGCGATCTTGCCGTCGAAATAGTCGGTGATGGCGGCAGCGCTGAACACCAGGCAGGCGGCAAGGTCCGCCCACGGACGACGGAACGCGGCAAGGATCACGACCAGCGGCACCGCCGCAATCCGGGAAAGCGTCAGGACATTGGGGAGATCCGTCAGCATCGCGCCTGAGACTAGTGCGCCACGGGGTCTCAGGAAACGTCCGAGAGGCGCGCGCCCGGATGAAAATATGCGTATATGCGCCGCGCGGTCTCCCGGGACACACCTGGAGCCGCCTCGAGATCGGTGAGCCCCGCACCCTTGATCCCTCTCGTCGATCCAAAATGGTTCAAGAGCGCCCGGCGCCGCGCCGGGCCGATGCCGGGGATCTCGTCAAGCTCGCTGTGCCGGAGCCCCCGCGCCCGCCCGCTCCTGTGGCTCGTGATGGCGAAACGATGCGCCTCATCACGTAGGCGCTGGAGATAATAGAGAACGGGACTCGTCGGCGGCAGTTGGAACGGCTCCCGCTCCGGCTGATGCAGCCATTCCCGCCCGGCATTGCGGTCTGGCCCTTTGGCAATCGCCACAATCCTGAGCGTACCGAGGTCCAGCCGCTCCAGCACTTCGGCGGCCGCCTTGAGCTGGGCCGCGCCACCATCGATCAGCACGAGATCGGGCACTGGCGGCGCCGCACCGGCCGCCTGCTCGGCGGCGAGGCGACCGAATCGTCGCTCGAACACCTCGCGCAGCATCGCATAATCGTCGCCGGGCGCGATCGGGCCCCGGATCATAAACTTGCGATAAGCTGCTTTTTCAAACCCTTGCGGCCCGGCCACCACCATCACCCCGTAGGGATGTGTCCCCATGATGTGGCTGTTGTCATAAACCTCGATCCGCGCCGGGGGCGCCGGGAGGCTGAAGAGACTCGCCACCTCGGCCAGCAGCTTCGCCTGCCCCGCTGCCTCGGCGAGCCTGCGCTCGAGAGCCTCGCGGGCGTTCGCCATGGCGTGCTCTATCACCGCCCGCTTCTCGCCGCGCTGCGGGGCCATCACGGCGACACGCCGGCCGGCCTTCATCGTCAGCGCTTCGGCGATCAGCGTCCGTTCGGGTGGCTCATGGCTCAGCAGCACCAGGGGCGGCGGCGGTTTGTCGTCATAAAACTGGCCGATGAACGCGCCCAACACCTCGCCCTCCGTCTCTCCCTTGGCATGGGCGGGAAAGAAGGCGCGGTTGCCGTTATTGTGGCCGCCGCGGACGAAAAAGACCTCGACTGCTGTCTGCCCGGCCGCCTGCCAGGCGGCAATCACATCCGCGTCCCCAAAGCTCGTAGGGTTGACCACACCGGTTCCCTGGACGTGCGTGAGGCCCCGGATGCGATCGCGCAGCCGCGCGGCCTGCTCGAAGTTCAATGCAGCCGCCGCCTTCTCCATCTCGGCCGCCATTTCCTTCTGCACCGCCGCCCCTCGCCCGGCCATGAAGGCCTCCGCCTGGGCGACAAGCTTCGCGTAGTCGGCCTCGCTGATGCGCCCGACGCACGGCGCGGAGCAGCGGCGGATCTGGTAGAGCAGACAGGGCCGCGTACGATTGGCAAAGACGGTGTCCGCGCAGGAACGCAAAAGAAAGACACGTTGCATGGTGGTTACGGTCTGGTTCACCGCCCAGGCGGAAGCGAACGGGCCCCAATAGTCGCCCTTCCGCAGCCGGGCGCCGCGATGCTTGGTGATCTGCGGAAAATCGTGGTCCTTGGTGAGCAGCAGCCATGGATAGGACTTGTCGTCACGCAGGACGATATTGAACCAGGGTTTCAGCCGCTTGATGAGGTTGGCCTCGAGCAGCAGGGCTTCGGCCTCGGTATGGGTGGTCATGATTTCCACCCCAGCGGTCTCGGCAACCATACGGCGAAGCCGCTCTGGCAGCCGTCCTGGCTGCGTATAGGCCGCGACGCGCTTTTTCAGATCGCGCGCCTTCCCGACATAAAGGACAGCACCCCGGCGATCGAGCATGCGGTACACGCCGGGCACGGCGGGCATGGTCGTCAGCGCCGCCGTGATCGCGTCCGTCCCCAAAACTGTTTCCGTTTCTGCCATCTTTGTAATTTTTGGCCCGGACCGGCCCTATCTCAAGATGCGAAGGCGGCGCCGCAGCCCTTTGCCGACCACCATTGCGATGCTGTGGACAAATCTGTGGGCGAACTCAACCTGTCCCGCTGCCAATCAGCCTTCGGCACTGAGTGCATAACCTGCGCCGATTTTTGTGCGACTGCGTTAACTATTTGTTTTCGCTATACTTCTTTGTGTCAGCAGCGTGACAACTTCAAGAACAAGAGCCATTCTCTTCAATCCGGCCGAGCTTTTGGGCGCGGGGGACAAATTGCGTGGCGTCCGCTGCACGATTAAAAGATCTTGTTAATCAGATCATCCCCCAGACCGAAACCAAGGCCCATTTCGACCGCACGGCCAAATCCCGAGTTGAGGAAGCCGCCCAACATTCCACCACCCATGGGTCCGGGTCCGAAACCGCTCTGATAACCTGCCCCCATCGGGGGGCCGCCGCTCCAGGGTCCTTGCGTGGGATTCTGTGCGGGCGTTGGCATCATTGCCCCTTGGTTGGCGACGAAGCCGTGCAGGGCCTGGAGGAGAAGTCCGACCTGATTCTGCTCGGCCTGAAGGGCGAGCGCGATGGATTTGAGGTCCAGCAGCCATTCCCGCGCATCCTGATTCCCGGCCTTGGCTGCGTCGGAAAGCTTCCCGGCCAGGTCTCGGATCTCCTGGATCGTCTGCTGCGCCTGGGTTTGAAGCTGTTGGTACTGCTGATCGATGGTTGCGACGTCCATGCGAACCTCCTGGGCGATTCTCCTGGCCAAATTTCCTGAACGCGTCCCCTGGATTTCCTCGCCGTCGGTTCTCGGCTAGAGCGTGATGACCGGAGGTGGAATCACCGCAGGTCTGAATCACGCGAGAAAACAAATGGCTAGAGCGAGACGCGGGAGCGCAGGCGAACGCGTCTCGCTCTAGCACCCTTAGATCGGTCGTGCGAGGTGAAAGATGAAGGCCGTCGCCTATACCCACGTCCGCCCCGTGACGGAGGAGGATGCGCTGCTTGACGTGGAGCTGCCGGACCCGGCGCCGCGGCACCGCGATATCCTGGTGGAGGTGAAGGCTGTCTCGGTCAACCCGGTGGACACGAAAGTCCGCCGGCGTGCCGACCCGGTCGGAGAGCCGCGCGTGCTCGGGTTCGACGCCGCCGGGGTGGTCACCGCAATCGGCCCCGAAGTGACTTTGTTCGGCGTTGGCGACGCCGTCTGGTACGCCGGCAGCATTGCCCGTCCTGGCAGCAACAGCGAGCTGCACCTGGTGGACGAGCGCATCGTCGGCCACAAACCTGCTTCCCTTTCCTACGCAGAAGCGGCGGCGCTGCCGCTGACCAGTATCACCGCCTGGGAGATGCTGTTCGACCGGCTCGAGATCCCGCTGAGCGCGCACCGCGAAGGCGTGCTCCTCGTCATTGGCGGCGCCGGTGGCGTCGGCTCGATCGCAATCCAGCTCGCCCGCCAGCTCACCGGGGTCACGGTGATCGCGACCGCAAGCCGCCCTGAGACGCGAGAATGGTGTCTCTCGCTCGGCGCTCACAACGTGATCGACCATGCAGCCGACCTCGCAGCCCAGCTCAAACGTATCGGTGTCGGCGGCGTCGAATATATCTTCTCCACGAACGCAACCGACCTTCACTGGAAAGCCATCACCGAGGCCGCTGCGCCCCAGGGCAAGGTCGGATTGATCGACGACCCCGATCCGATCGATGTACGTATGCTCAAGCAGAAATCAGCCTCGCTGCATTGGGAGCTGATGTTCACGCGCCCATTGTTCACAACTCCCGACATGATTGAGCAGCACCGCCTGCTGGAGGCCATGGCTCATCTCGTCGATCAGGGGCGTATCCGCACCACGCTCGCCGAGCATTTCGGGCGCATTGACGCCAAAAATCTCAGGCGCGCGCATGCTTTGATCGAGAGTGGCCGGGCGCGGGGGAAGATCGTGCTCGAAGGATTCTGAGCCTCCTGTAATGGCAGCGCGGCGCGCGCGAGCAATCAACTCCGGAGGAACCGAAACGAACCCCGGCGGCGGCCTGGTCAGCGAAGCCGTGCCCCTCTTCGGTCTCACCGTTCTGGTCGTTATCTGGGGGCTCTCGGTGCCGGCGATGAAGCTCGGTCTCGAATCTGTCCCACCCTTCACGCTCGCGGCGCTTCGCTACCTGGTCGCAGCACCGTGCTTTATCCTTTTCCTCCTCGGCCGGCCCTTGCCGCCACCCCGTATGTTCCTTGCCATCGTCGGGCTTGGCGTGGCTGGCGTCGATCTTGGGCAGGCGACGCAGATTCTCGGCGTTGCCCGAACCCCTGCCGCACTCGCCACTGTCATCACGGCCACAATTCCGCTCTTCACTGTCATTCTCGCCGCGCTCAAGCTGGGCCAGAAGCTTACGCCACGGCATACCCTCGGCCTCGTGCTTGCGCTTGGCGGCGTTGGCTGCGCGGTTTTCGGACGGCCCGGGGGATTTGCTTCAAGCGGGCTCGGCGGCGATGTGCTCCTGTTCGTCTGCTCCGTCAGCATCGCGAGTTATTACGTGCTTGGCACCGCGCTTGCCATCCGTACCACGGCTCTCGACGTCGCGGCCTGGAGCTCACTTGCCGGCTTGCCCGGCCTCGGGTTACTGGCCGGGCTCGAGCTGCTCCATACCCCATTCCATCCGACGCTGAGCGGGATTGGGGTGGCTTTCTATCTCGGCCTGCTTACAACCGTTGCAGGGATGTGGCTCTGGCTTACTGGAATGCGGCGGCTGCCGGCGCGCATAGCTGCGAGCACGCAATATCTCCAGCCGCTCATTGGGGTCGCAGCGTCCGCATTCCTGTTCGGAGATCGCATCGGTCCCATTTTCGCTCTCGGGACGGCGCTCGTCCTCGCCGGCATCGCGCTCGCGTCGCTGCCGACACGCCGGGTACGGCTTTAGAATAAGTGTCTATTTTACGATTCCGGCTGCATGTGCTGGACGGACGCGAAATTGAGCGAAAGGATCTGTCGGTCGCCCCGCGATAATGAGGTCTGCTCATCCGGGAACGGACAGTTCAGCTTCACCTGAAACGCACTCAGCCATGGGGAAGGGGACGTTTGCCAAGGATGGCCTCTTCTCGGGGCTGACGAGCAGGTTGCCTCGACGCTCCCTCTTCTATGCGTCAAACTCTATCCAAATCCACTTCGTGATCGAGGACAATGAAATGGAAAAGATTGCCCCGAGCATTGTGGTGACCGGCTTTGTCAAGGTTGACCCCAGGGACCGTGAGGCATTCGTCAAACTGCTTCAAGCCCATGTTCCGCGTGTTCGGAAGAAAGACGGTTGCATTGCCTATGCGTTCGCGGCCGACATGCTGGACCCAAATGTGGTACGAATGAGCGAAGCGTGGCGCGATCAGAAATCACTCACCGCGCACCTTGCGGACGACGAATTCCAGGGAGTGCTGAAGGAGCTTGGCCAAATCGAGATTATCGAGCGCAGCGTTCAGCGGTACGACGTTTCGTCGGTAACCGATATTTAAGGCTAGGCCACAAGTATTCGTGGACTCACCTGATAAATGGAGCTTCTACCCGGCAAGCATCGATGGCACGGCGGCATAGGTCTTCAGCGTCAGTTGCCCAAACGGCGCGGCCGGATGGCCCGTTCGTATCACAATAAAACGCCTCGGAGAAGATACGCACCCGCATCAGTTCGCGACCAGGTTCCAGCGTTTGTCCGCTCCTCCGCACACACTGGCGCCAAATCCAACGTATCGGTTCGGAAATGATCGAAGATCTGACTATGGAAACGGCGATAATATGGTTGTTGGTCGGGTTCGGCGTCGGAATCTACTGTCGCGGCCTCCGCGCCAAGACGGCCAAGATGCAGGCTGAACGGCAAGTTGCTTCGCTCAATCAGCAAACCGCAATGCTTCGCCGGGA
>JASHVY010000277.1 GCA_030044345.1 Acetobacteraceae bacterium
CGCAGGATCAGCGGCAGCACGCCCTGGCCGATGCTGCCGCAGCCAAGCATGACGAGGCGGCCGGCAAAGGGGATTCTTTCCATTTCAGCGAACTCCTTCCGGTCAGGCAGCGAGCGCAGCCCGCGTATACCCCAGGCTTGCAACGAACGGCGCGTCCTGCACTTCGACGAGGCGGGCACGATCGAAGCCGTTGAAGCCGGTGCGCAGGCACGCACCATAGGCTCCCAACTGGCCGATTTCGATCCAGTCGCCCTCCGCCGCGTCCGCGGGCAGGAAAAAGGGGCCGCGCATCGCATCCGCGCTGTCGCAGGTCGGCCCGAAGAAGGAAAAGCCGATTTCCTGCCGGGAAGGCTCTGGCCCGCCAGGACGGATCAAACGCACCGGGTAACGAAAGCCGAGCACGCCCGCATCGGCGAGGCTGCCGAACACGCCGTCATTGATATAGAGCGCCTCGCCCCTTCGGTGCTGAACCTGCACGACCACCGAGCCGGCCCCGGCCACGAGCGCGCGCCCCGGCTCCGCCCAGAGCTCCGCATCCGGCAGGCCGAGACGCTCGAATCCTTCCTCGATCTCGGCGAGATAAGCCCCGAGCGGCACCGGCTCCATGCCCGGATAGGCGACGGGAAAGCCGCCCCCCACATCGATCACCTCGATCGCCACTGAAGCCCGGCGGACCACCTCGGCCACCTCATCGAGCGCCGCCCGCCAGGCGAGCGGGTCGAGGCATTGCGAACCGACATGAAACGAAATCCCGAGCCGAGCCGCATGCGGCCGCGCCGCACGCAGCAGTCGCGCGGCCTGCTCGGCGCTGGCCCCGAATTTTCCCGAAAGATCCAGCACCGCGCCCCCCTTCGGCAGCGCCAGCCGCACGATGAGGCCGAGCGCGCCATTCATGCCAACAGCACCGGTCTCGGCCAGGATCTTCGCGAGCTCCTCCGTGCTGTCGAGCACGAAGTCACGCACCCCATGCTGGGCCCAGGCGGCACGGATCGCGCCGCGCGCCTTGATCGGATGCATGAAGTGGATCGCCGCCTCCGGGAACATCTGGCGCACCAGAGCGATCTCGCTGATCGATGCGCAATCGAAATGCTCTACGCCGCCCGCCCTAAGCGCGCGCAGCATTGCCGGCTCCGGGTTGCACTTGACGGCATAGAGCACCGTGCCGCCGAAGGAAGCGATGAAGTCGCGCGCTGCCGCAGCGGCGGCGGCCGGGCGGAGGCAGTGTACAGGCTCCTCGGGCCGCTCGCGCGCAATCAGCGCCTCGGCCGTGGGCAAAGATGCTCCCACCGCGGGAAAGCGGCGGGCGAGCGGCGTAACGGCAGCACGGATACGGGAGAGGTTCATTGCGGCAATCCTCGCAGGCATCCACCGGCGCATGGCGCGCCGGACGTGTGACAGGAAAAGCAAGAGAGCGCAGTCACCGGGGGCAGGAACGCCCCGGCAATGCGCTCAGATGAAGCTGCGAGGACTTCGCATCGCAGCGAACCGATCAGCCAACATAGGCGGCTCCCTCACGACCCCGGCCCACTCATGGCCGGCTCGACCGAAAAGGACGCGTTACGTCGTTGCTGTGCCCCGGATCTCAGCTTCGGGGCTCGCGGCACGTGCGATGCGTCAACCCACTCGTTCCGAAGAACGAGGCGGGGGGCGCTTATACGCACCCCGGCGGCGAACAGATATGCAAATTCATCCGGGATGCCAGACCTTTCCCGCATCCAGCCCGAATTTATTCGCCGCGCGGCGATGCGCCGGCGAGCGCCAGATATTCCCAGGCGATGGTGGCGGCCGCGAGCGCGGTGATCTCGGCCACGTCGTACGCGGGCGCGACCTCGACGACATCCGCGCCCACGAAAGCGAGCCCCGCGAGCCGGCGCAGGATCGCCTGCGCCTGCCAGGACGCGAGGCCGCCAATCTCCGGCGTGCCGGTTCCCGGCGCGAAGGCCGGATCGAGCGCATCGATATCGAAGCTGAGATAGGCGGGCGCATCACCGATCACTGCGGAAATCTGCGCCGCCACGCGCTCGGGCCCCGTTTCGTGCACATCCTCCGCGCTGATCACGGTGACACCGCGGCCGATCGTCCAGTCCATCACCTCCGGCTGCACGGGTGAGCGAATACCGACCTGCACCATGCGCGCGGGCGCGACCAAACCCTCCTCGATCGCATGGTAAAAGACCGAGCCATGGGCGAAGCTCTGGCCGAAATTGTCGGGCCAGGTATCCACATGCGCATCGAACTGCACCAGCGCGAGCGGCCCGCCCCGCCGGCGCGCGAGCGCGCGGAGCAGCGGCAGCGTGATCCCATGCTCGCCGCCAAGCGCGAGCAGATGCCGCACCCCCTCCGCCTGCGCCTCGATCTTCGCAAGCGAGCCCGGAATGTCGCCGAGCACCAGCGAGAAGTCCCCGCTATCGGCGAGATCCAGCGTTGCCGGCTCGAAACGGGCGCGCGGGTGCGCACCATCCACCAGCATCCGGCTCGCACGGCGGATCGCTGCCGGCCCGTCGCGCGCGCCGGCGCGGTTGGTCGTGCCGATATCGAGCGGGATGCCGGCGATGACGAACGCGGCTTCCCGCCCATGGCGGGCGACGCCGAGAAAGCTCGCCGGAACGGCAAAAGTCGGCACGCCGGTCATTCGCGCTCTCTCCCCTCGATCGCGGCAGCCTGACGGGAGCATGCCATGCTGACAAGGCGGCCGCTCCACCGCCCGCCACTGGCTGGCCATCATCTGCCATCTTGCCATCTTCTGCCGGCATTACTATCTGCTATGCTAAAATGGTAATCGCGAAGGATCGCTGGCATGGCTGAACCGCAACTCTCCGTGCGTAGCGCGAAGGCACGCGACCTGGCGAGACGCCTGGCCCGTCGGGAAAGGAGGTCCATCGCCGATATCGTAGAGCGTGCGCTCGAAGCTTATGAGGTTCGCGAAGCGGGACGTGAACCGGCGTCAGCCTTTTATGCGCGCTTGGTGAGCGACTACGGCAGTGATCTCGATCTCGAGGCCGTCATCCACGAAAATCGGAAGCTCCACTCGGGACTGGAGCTTTGATCTTCCTCGACACCAACGTCATCTCGGAGACGCTGCGCAAGACGCCAAGCCAGGCTGTCATCGCCTGGCTCGTGCGGAACGACGCGGAATTGGCTTTGCCGACGGTAACGATTGCCGAGATTGCCTTTGGCATTGCAAAGATTCGCTTCGACCAGAGGGCCCGACATCTGGAGCAGGGGCTGGCGTCCTGGCGTCACCGTTTTGCGGATCGGATCTTTCCCTTCACGGAAGTCGCTGCGCTGGCCTACGGCGATATCATGAGCGCGGCGCTCCGCCAGGGGCGACCCATGACGGTACCCGACGGAATGATCGCTGCTACCGCGCGCATCAACGGCGGACGTTTGGCGACACGCAACCGATCTGACTTCGAAACGACAGCGCTTGAGCTCATCTCTCCCTGGGATTTCTGATCTGGCCAGATTCATCCTCGACCCACTCCACCAAATGCCGGGACGAAACATGAGCGCGCCCGCTCATGTTGCGTGAGAAATCTCGATCTCGGGGACATAGCCGCGCCGCTTCGCCGCGACCGCGGCACCGCCATGAATCATACCCTGGATCTCGGCCCCGAAGAAGCTATAGGGGAAGGGCCGTTCCGGCGCGCTCACCGCGTCGAGCCTCGCCGCGAGCGCAGGCGGAATCGCGAACGAAAGCGCCCCGAGATTCGCGCGAATCTGCGCCGCTCTCCTCGCGCCGACGAT
>JASHVY010000278.1 GCA_030044345.1 Acetobacteraceae bacterium
GAGCGTGATGATTTTGGGTCAACGCTCTCGCTTTGTTTTCTCGATCGATTTCATGTCTTCCCCTTGGGCTTTGGCGGATCGGGGCACCTCGCGACAGGGTGCCCCGGCACGAAGCGATCCACCAGAAGCCATATTGATCTCGCGCCTGCTCGCAGAGAAAAGCGGCTCGCGGAGCGGGCACTTTTCGCCGCGGGAACTTGCGAAATCATGGGATATCGCTGTCGTGTCGGGCCGGCGCCACGGGTCCGGGCGCAAGCGCGGAATTGTTTCGAGACAATTTCAGATTGAGATCGTAATATAAGCCCGCATGCCGGAATTCTCCTCCACGTCCGGGCAGCAACGGGAGTTGCGATGAAAGCTGGCAAAGGGGGGTTTGGGGCGGTTGCGGCAGCGATCGCTCTCCTGATATGCGCTTCCGTTCAGGCCCAGCAGCCGCAGCCGCCGAAAGGGCCGCCGCCACCGCCGCATCCGGCAATCGAGCCGGCTGCGCTTGCCGTGCTCAAGGCCACCAGCGAGCGCCTCGCCGGGGCGAAGACCATGGGATTCACGGCGGTCACCACCTATGAGTCACCGGCGCGCAACGGCCAGCCGCTCTATTACACGACCCTTTCCGAGGTCTTGCTCGAGCGGCCTGACAAGCTTCGCGTCATCACGCCAGGCGACGGGCCGGCCTCGGATTTCTATTACGACGGCAAGACAATGACCGCCTATGCCCCGGCGGCCAATCTGGTCGCGATCGCTCCGGCGCCACCGACGATCGATGAAGCGGTGCACGCGGCCTATGAGAAGGCGGCGATCTTCTTTCCGTTCGCGGAGGTGATCACCGCAGATCCTTACAGGAATCTTTCCCGGGGGCTCACATCGGCTTTCTTTGTCGGCCAGTCCATGGTCGTCGGCGGCACGATTACCGATATGATCGCGCTCTCGAACGGGAATGTGGATGCCGAGGTATGGATTGGCATCAAGGACGGCCTGCCGCGCATGATCCGCGCGATATACGTCAGGGATCCTGCGAAATCCCGCTACGAGGTTGAGTTCTCGCATTGGCGGATCGATCCGGTGGTGAGCGATGCCGATTTTTCCTTCACCCCGGCCGCCGACACGATACGGATGGAGTTCGCGCGGCCGGATGCTCTCATGACGGCCAAACCGTGAGAGGAGGAATGGGATGAAAACATCGATCCTCGCGGCGGCAAGCCTTGCTCTGCCGCTTCTCGCGTCCACGCCGGCCGGTGCCTGGTTCGCACGCGGTGGTACGGCCGGGGGCGGCCACTGGGGCGCGGCCGCGGGGGATGGTCATTGGGCCGCTGGCGCAGACGGCCATTACAACTCGGGCACCTATGGCACGACGAGCAGCGGTGAGCACTATGCGACGAGCACGAGCGGAGGCTCGTTCACCGCGCAGAACGGCAACTGGTCCGCGACGAGCGCGAACGGCCACGCCAACTCCGGCACTTATGGCACCACCGCCTATGGTACGCATTACGCGACCGGATCCTATGGCGGTGCGGTCGCGACCAATAACGGCCACTGGGCTGCTGAGAATAATGGAACCTATGCCTATGGCACCCATTATTACGGAAACGGTGCGTATTATGGTGCCTATCACCCGCCAACCGTCGTGAACCAGTATTACGGAACCGGATGCTACAATTGCGGCGGATGGTCGGCCGCGGGCGCCGCCGCGGTTGGCGCCGCTGCAGGTGTGGCGATCGGCGCGAGCGCTGCAGCCGCAGCCGCCCCACCGCCGCCTTCCGTTGTCGTTCCGGCGCCCTATCCGGTTGGTGATATCTATGCCGCGCTCCCCGGGGGCTGCGTCTATTCCCCGGTTGGCGGCAGGACGTACTACGCCTGCAACGGAATTTGGTTCAGTCCCTATTACGGCGCCAACGGGGTCTATTACGCCGTCGTGCCGCCGCCCCCCTGAGAGACCATTTGAAAATGCGACTGTGATGGTCGTGCGGCGAAACCGAACGCCCCTGAAGCGTGATCGCCGCAGGTCTGAATCACGCGAGAAAACAAGGACCGGGAGCGGGATGGATGAGCGCAAGCGATCTCATCCCGCTCGAGAGGCCATTGGGACCGCATGACATGGATCATTCTGCGAGTCCCGATCTTGAGGGGGATCCTTCCCTCGGTCGTGCCGTCTCTTTTGTCAACCAGGGAAAGCCAAAAACAATGACAAGCAAAATCAAGCACGCCGCCATGCTGCTTTCGCTCGTGACCCCGTTCGCTCTTGCCGCCTGCGGGGTCCCGCAGAGCGATTACGATGCTCTCAAGGCACAAAATCAACAGCTTCAACAGCAGGTCGCCGCCGATCAGGCGCAGATCGCGCGGTTGCGGGGGGCGATCAAATACACCGTGAACAGCGACCTTCTCTTCCCTTCGGGCGGCTGGCAGATGTCGGCGGCGGGCCAGCAGATCATCGCCAAGTTTGCGAAGAAGCTCGCGCCGACGCAGACGGAACATCTCCTGGTGAATGGCTATACCGACAATGTGCCCGTGGGGCCGGCTCTGCAGGCGCAGGGAATCACCTCGAATCAGATTCTGTCACAGAAGCGTGCTGAAAACGTCATGCAATACCTGATCTCGCAAGGGGTGAATCCAAGCCTCGTCTCTGCTCACGGGTACGGCGAAGCCGATCCGGTGGCATCGAATGACACGCCGCAAGGACGAGGGCAGAACCGCCGCGTCGAGCTCGAGCTTGCGCCTCCTTCAAGCTGAGGCCTGACGGCGGTTGCCCACCGGTCTCCGTCGGCAAGGGTATTGTTGTTCAGGCGCAATCGTACCCTTAGCGGCGGCGGCCGGTGTCAAGCTCCTTCCGTTCTCAGGATCGGGCAAAACGTGCTGACCTTTGGAAAAATCCCGGGCAGGTGGGAAAGGCCCGGCAGGTATGAAATTCTGCCTCGCGGCAACGCAGGTTCGATAGAAGAGTGGGTGCAAACCTCGCCTGGCTATCGCTGGAAAGCGGTCTTTCCGGCCTGCGAGCGCACGGCGCGCGGCCCGGCGGGACTGAGTGGATCAGCACGGTCTGCCCCATGGGCAGCCCCATGGGCAGACCGTGGGGGGGCAGCCCACAAGGACGGCGCACCCCGCCGGTTCGGTTGACGAGTGAGGGGGAAAACGGGCTTTCTCTCTCACCCGGAACGGGCTCAATGCGAGGAGCTGAGTGTGAAACCGTCAAGATATCTGCACATCGGCGCGGCTGCCGCCATCATCGCCACGGCCGCTTCGCTCGCGCCGGCGCTCTTGCCTTGCCCCGCTCTGGCGCAGGCCAATCCGAAGCTCGAGAATATCATTCCGCCCTCGGCCGCCATGAGCTTCGCGGCCAAGATCCGCTCGATCGATCCCGCCACGCGCGAGGTGGTGCTCGTCGGCCGCGGGGGGAACCTGGTCCGCGTCATCGCCGGTCCCACCGTGCGGCTCGAGCTGCTCAAGCCAGGCGATACGGTAAGCGTACAATATTACCGTTCGGTCGCCTTCTTCGTCTCGGCGCCGCAATCGAGCGGCGGGGCCTCGCCACCCCCGGATTCGGTCGTAGCCGCGCTCGCGCGCCCGGCCGAGGCGCCGGGCGGCATCGGCGTGCGCGTGATCAAGGTGAGCGGCCTTGTCGTCGGTATCGATCTCGCGGCCAACAGCGTCGATCTCATCCCGGCGAGCGGCGGCGGGGTCTATACGGTCGAGGTCACAAACCCGGCGCGCGCGGCGCATCTCGCGCAGTTGCACGTGGGCGATACGGTCACTGCGGTCATCAGCGACGCGCTGGCCATCAGCATCAAGCCCGCGCCCAAAAGCTGGTTCTGAGAGACCATTTGAAAATGCTACTGTGGCGGTCGTCCGACGCGTCTTTCTGCGCTTCCGGTGCTCACGGCCCTTTAAGGCCGCTCCGCTCCGGTTCTCGAAAGACGCGTCGGACGGCGCCTGCGGCGCCCCGCCTTGGAGTATCTTCTCACCACAGCGCATTTTCGAAAGGTCTCTGAGCGCCCTTGTCCGAGCATAGCCCACCGCCGACCGCCCGTCTTGCACGCCGCCGGCGCGTGTCCATCATCTGGATCATCCCTGCGATCACGCTGCTGATCGCCCTCTGGCTTGCGTGGGACACGCTTTCCAAGCGCGGCCCGCTCGTCACCATCACGTTCCAAAGCGCCGAGGGGCTTACCGCCGGCCAATCGCAGGTCCGCTTCAAGGATATCCCGCTCGGCACGGTGCAGAGCATCACGCTCGCGCCGGACTATACGCACGTCATCGTCGCCGCGCGCATGAACCGGGAGGCCGCCCGGCTTCTGACCGACAAGGCGCAGTTCTGGGTGGTCAAGCCACGGCTTTTCGCCGGCAATCTCTCCGGATTCGAGACGATCCTCTCCGGCTCCTATATCCAAATCCTGCCTTCCAGCAAGCCGGGCCGGCCCCTGCTTCATTTCACCGGCCTCGAGAATCCGCCGGTCCTGCAATCGGATATTCCCGGCCATACCTTCCTCCTCAAGGCGGACCGTGTCGGCTCGCTCAATCCCGGCTCGCCGATTTTCTATCGCGGCCTCGATGTCGGCACCGTTCTTGGCTGGGATCTCGGCCAGATGGCGGAGAACGTCACGGTGCACGCTTTCGTTCGTGCCCCGTTCGACAGCTATGTGCATGAGGATTCGCGCTTCTGGAATGCCTCCGGCGCCTCGGTCACGCTCGGCGCCACCGGCATCCGGCTCAATGTCGAATCGATGCGCGCGGTCCTGCTCGGCGGCATCGCGTTCGATACGCCGTCAGAAGCACTGAAAACGCCGCTTGCCACCGAGAACGCGGTCTTTCCCCTCTATGCGAGCGAGGACGCTGCGAAATCCGCCGCCTTCCGCCGCCACGTGTCGCTCGTCGCCTATTTTCAGGGCTCCGTCGCCGGCCTCGCCCCCGGCGCACCCGTCACGATGCTCGGGATCCGCATTGGCGAGGTCATATCGGTCGATCTCCGCTACAATCCGGAGAAGGACGCTCTGGAGGTGCCGGTGCATTTCGACGTTCAGCCCGAACGGATCGCCATGAGCGCCGAAGCCGCGAAGCGGGGGCCGCTCAAAAATGCGCAAATCCTCATCAATCGCGGCATGCGCGCCCAGCTCGCGACCGCCAATCTCCTCACCGGCCAGCAGGAGATCGCGCTCGTCTTCGTCCCCAACGCCCCACCCGCCACCGTCCGCACCGAGGACGGCGCCATCGTCGTGCCGACGAGCCCCGGCTCGCTGAGCGGAATCACCCAATCCGCGGCCGCCCTGCTCGACAAGATCAACCGTATGCCTTTCCAGCAGATCGGCGAGAATTTGAACGGCACACTCGCCGGCCTCAACACCATGGCGAACGGGCCTGCGCTTCGTGACTCGCTCACGTCCCTTCAGGCCACGCTCGCGAGCGCCCAGCACGCCATCCAGAAGCTTGATCAGGGCATCAGCCCGACCCTCGCGGATCTTCCCGTCATTGCCCAGGATCTCAGAACTCTGCTCGCCCGCACCAGCATGCTCGTCGCTTCCGCCGATAGCGGCTATGGCGAGAACTCGAAATTCTATCGTGACCTTGATCGGTTGCTTCTCCAGACGAACGATGTCCTGCAATCCGTCCGCGCGCTCTCCGATCTGCTCACCCAGGAGCCCAACGCATTGATCAGCGGCCGCGCCGGGGCGGCGGCGCAATGAGCGAAAGCGGATTCACCGGGAATCGCGCGCCTCTTCTTCATGAGTGCCGTGGCTGCGGGCTCCGCCAGCTCGTTCCGCCGCTTGCCCGGGGGATGCTTGCGCGCTGCGTCCGCTGCGGAACGGTTCTGCGCGGCCATCGGCGCAACACGATCGAGCATGCTCTCGCATTGGCCTTTGCCGCTCTCGTCCTGCTCGGCGTGACCGCCACGGCGACGATGATGACGGTGCAGACCGCCGGCATCGTCCATCACGCCGATCTCATCTCCGGCCCGCTGGAGCTCGAGCGGCGCGGAATGTTCAGCCTTTCTGTCGCGGTCGTCTTCACGAGCCTGCTCGCCCCAATGGCAAAGCTCGCCGGCACCGTCTATGCGCTCGGCCTGCTCCAGATGCGCAATCCGCCGCGCCATATCCGCCGTGTGTTCCTTTTCGTCCGCAAGCTCACGCCCTGGTCGATGA
>JASHVY010000279.1 GCA_030044345.1 Acetobacteraceae bacterium
GCGAGGCTTTGCAGCGTCTGGTCGTAATAGGGGGATTGGGCGCCGGTCCAGGGCGCGATCGCGCCCTGGCTGAGGCTGAGACGCTCATCCGGGACCACCAGCTCCGGATCGAAGAAGCTTTCCGTGCCGAGCCCGTCACAGGCGGGGCAGGCGCCGTGCGGGCTGTTGAAGCTGAAGAGCCGGGGCTCGATCTCGGCGATCGTGAAGCCGCTCACCGGGCAGGCGAAGCGACTCGAGAAGAGCGTGCGCTCGCCGTCATCGGCATTCTCGGCGATGACAATGCCGTCCGCGAGGCCGAGCGCGGTCTCGATGCTGTCGGCCAGCCGGGTCTCGATGCCCGGGCGGACGACGATGCGGTCCACCACCGCTTCGATATCGTGATTGACCTTGCGATTGAGCGGTGGAACCTCGCTGATCTCATGGAGGGTGCCGTCCACCTTGGCGCGGGTGAAGCCCTTGCGGGAGAGCTCGGCAAGCTCCTTGCGATACTCGCCCTTGCGGCCGCGCACGATCGGGGCGAGCAGCAGAAGCCGCGTGCCCTCCTTCATGGCGAGGATGCGATCGACCATCTGGCTCACGGTCTGCGCCTCGATCGGCAGGCCCGTGGCCGGCGAATAGGGAACCCCGACGCGCGCCCAGAGCAGGCGCATATAATCGTGGATCTCGGTGACCGTGCCGACGGTCGAGCGGGGATTGTGGCTGGTCGTTTTCTGCTCGATCGAGATCGCGGGCGAGAGCCCCTCGATCTGATCGACATCCGGCTTGCCGGCAAGCTCGAGGAACTGGCGGGCATAGGCCGAAAGGCTCTCGACATAGCGGCGCTGGCCCTCGGCATAGATCGTGTCGAAGGCAAGGGAGGATTTGCCGGAACCCGAGAGGCCGGTGATGACGGTCAGCGAATCGCGCGGAATCGTGGCATCCACGTTCTTGAGATTGTGCTCGCGGGCGCCGCGAACGTGGATGAAGCCGGCCATGGGGCCCCCGAAGGCAAATAACGAAAGGCAGACGGAAGGAACGGTGTTCTTGTGTTGTTCACTTCTCTATGGCAAATCGGATCGCTTGGGAAGGGTTTCAATGATGCTCTGTGGGCTGCCCATGCGCGCCTTCGGCAAGCCGCTGGCCGTGGCGCTGGCACACCTGTATGGTGAGCCGATCGCCCATCGAATGGATAACCGGAAGCCGGATAAGGGTCGATAGGGAATGGCGGGCAGTGTCAACAAGGTGATCTTGGTCGGCAATCTCGGCCGGGACCCGGAGGTTCGCAACACCCAGGACGGTCAGAAGATCGTCCAGCTTTCGCTCGCGACGAGCGAGAGCTGGAACGATCGCGCTTCGGGCGAACGCAAGGAACGCACGGAGTGGCACCGGGTGGTGATCTTCAACGACCGGCTGGCGGACGTGGCTGAGCGGTTCCTGCGCAAGGGGCGCAAGGTTTATGTCGAGGGCTCCTTGCAGACACGAAAATGGACGGATCAGTCCGGCCAGGAGAAATACACGACCGAGGTGGTGATCGGGCGGTTCCGGGGCGATCTCACGCTGCTCGATTCGGCGGGTGGGGCAGAGGGAGGAAGCAACGCGATGCCGCGCTCGGATCGGGCGCCCCGCACGCCGGGGAACGCCTCGGCAGGCCCGTCCGCCGCCTCGTGGGAAGGCGGCAAAGGCGGGGCCGAGCTCGACGACGACATCCCGTTCTGAGCGTCCGCTTCCTCCGACTCCATCGTTTGATTCGATCGTTCCGAGGCTTTCTTGAGCGATAGTCCTGAGGGCGGGGCAACGCCGCCGTCCAATCTGCTGCCGGTGACGCTCGAGGAGGAGATGCGCCGCTCCTACCTCGACTATGCGATGTCGGTGATCGTCGCGCGCGCGCTGCCGGATGCGCGGGACGGGCTCAAGCCGGTGCATCGGCGCATCCTCTTCGCGATGCAGGAGGCCGGCTTCGGGCCGGACCGGCCGTATCGCAAATCCTCGCGTGTGGTTGGCGACGTGATGGGCAAATACCACCCGCATGGCGATGCCGCGATCTATGACGCGATGGTGCGGATGGCCCAGTCCTTCTCCATGCGCGTGCCGCTGATCGACGGGCAGGGCAATTTCGGCTCGGTGGACGGGGATCCGCCGGCGGCGATGCGCTACACCGAGGTCAGGCTCGCCGGCGCGGCGGGGCTGATGCTCGCCGATATCGAGCGCGATACCGTCGATTTCCAGCCGAACTATGACGAAAGCGGGGAAGAGCCGCGCGTGCTGCCGGCGAGTTTTCCCAACCTCCTGATCAACGGCGCGAGCGGCATCGCCGTCGGGATGGCAACCAATATCCCGACGCACAATCCGGGCGAGATCATCGATGCCGCGCTCGCCCTGCTCGCCGACCCGGAGACCTCCCTCGATGCGCTGCTCAAGCTTGTTCCCGGGCCGGATTTTCCGACCGGGGGCCTGATCCTCGGCCGTGGTGGCGTGCGGGCGGCGTACGAGACCGGGCGCGGCTCCATCATCATTCGCGCGCGGGCCGGGATCGAGGAGATCCGGCACGATCGCCAGGCGATCATCGTGACCGAGATCCCCTACCAGGTGAACAAGTCGAGCCTGCTCGAGCGCATTGCCGAGCTGGTGCGCGCGAAGACGATCGAGGGCATCTCCGATCTTCGCGATGAGAGCGACCGCGACGGGCTCCGGGTCGTGATCGAGCTCCGGCGCGACGCGACGGCGGAGGTGGTGCTGAACCAGCTCTTCCGTTTCACCCAGCTCCAGACGAGCTTTGGCGTGAACATGCTGGCGCTCGATCGCGGGCAGCCGCGGCTGATGGGGTTGCGGGAGGCGCTTCGCCTCTTCCTCGAATTCCGCGAGGAAGTGGTGCTGCGGCGGAGCCGCTTCGAGCTGGCGCGCGCGCGTGAGCGCGGGCATCTGCTGGTGGGGCTGGCGATCGCCATCGGCGATATCGATGCGGTGATCGCGCTGATCCGCGGCGCGCGTGATGCCGCGGGCGCGCGCGCGGCCCTGATGGCGCGCGCATGGCCTGCCGCCGGTCTCGAGGCGCTGCTCTCGCTGATCGAGGATGCGGGCAACGCGATCGCGGCGGATGGAACGGTGAGGCTGACGGAGGCGCAGGCGCGCGGCATCCTGGAGCTTCGCCTCCAGCGCCTGACCGGGCTCGAGCGCGAGAAGATCCAGGAGGAGCTCGGCGAAGTTTCGGCACGGATTGCCGAGCTGCTGGCGATCATTGCCTCGCGCCCGCGGCGGCTCGAAGTGGTGCGGGACGAGCTTGCCGTCGCGCGCGCCGAGATCGCGGTGCCACGTCTCACCGCGATCGTGGAGGCGGAGGCGGAGGCGGACGATGAAAGCCTGATCGAACCCGGGCAGATGGTGGTGACCATCACGCGCGACGGGTTCATCAAGCGCACGCCGCTCGAGACGTTCCGGGCGCAAAACCGCGGCGGGCGCGGGCGTTCGGCGGCGGCAACGCGCGGGGACGATATCGTCACCCGCAGCTTCAATGCCCATACCCATCAATGGGTGCTGTTCTTCTCGAGCGGAGGCAAGGTTTTTCGCGAGAAAGTCTGGCGCCTGCCGGAAGCGGGGCCGGGGGCGAAGGGACGGGCGCTCGTCAACCTGCTGCCGGAGCTGGGCTCCGACGGAGTGACCGCGGTGCTGCCGCTGCCGCAAGAGGAAGCGCTGTGGGACAGTCTTCATCT
>JASHVY010000280.1 GCA_030044345.1 Acetobacteraceae bacterium
CGGTTTCCCGAGTGCCGGTGGGGCGAGAGTTGTACCTCTTGCAGCAGGGAGGCGTCCGCTGCTGGACATAAATCTACAGTGGAGGATGGCCGATTTGCTACAACCGAATGCGAGGAGTTACGCCCCGGGAGCGCCTCTGATTTCTATATCAAAACGATTTCCGCGTACGCATGGCGCGAAGGCGTGCGAGGCAGCCCGTCTCCGGCCACGCCTTTGTCCTCGCCCCCGTCTCTGCCCGCGATGAGGGGATAGTTCTGGGGATACCAGGAACCGCCCCGAAAATATTGATTTCATTGACTGAATGGTGGAGGGGGTTGGATTCGAACCAACGTAGGCGTGCGCCAACGGATTTACAGTCCGTCCCCTTTAGCCACTCGGGCACCCCTCCGCCGCGCGGGGTATGGCCGAACGATGCGCTTGTCAACGAACCCGTTTTCCGCCCTGCCGGCATTGCGTTTGCGTGGCAGGCCCCGTTATCGCGCCCGACGATCTGCTCTATAGGGGCGGAATGATGGACCATCGCCCGCCGCCCCGCCGTCATGGGCCGCCGCCCCGCCCGACACGGCCCGAGGCGCCGCGCGGAGGGATGTGGCTCTATGGCCTGCACGCGGTTGCCGCCGCACTTGCCAATCCGCATCGCCGCGCGCGCCGCCTGCTCCTCACCGAAGAGGCGGAGGCCGCGCTCAGCCCGCAGATTGGCGGGCCATGGCCGCTCGCGCCCGACCGCACCGATCGCGGTCGGCTCGACCAGCTTCTCGGCCGCGGCACCGTCCATCAGGGGGCGGCGCTGCTCGCTGACCCGCTCGCCCAGCCGCCGCTCGCCCAGGTTCTCGCGCGGCCAGGCCCACTCCTGGTGCTCGATCAGGTCTCCGATCCGCGGAATGTCGGCGCCATTCTCCGCTCGGCGGCTGCCTTCGGCGCCGCCGGCGTGATCGCCCAGGAACGCAATGCGCCGGACGAGACCGGCGCGCTCGCCAAAGCCGCCTCGGGCGCGCTCGAGACCGTGCCGCTGCTGCGGGCGGTGAACATCGCACGCACGCTGATCGCGTTGAAGGCCGCCGGCTGCTGGACAGTGGGTCTGGCGCCGGATGCGCCGGCCGCCCTCTCCGGCCCCGCCTTGCAGAGCCGGCGCGTAGCCCTCGTGCTCGGCGCGGAGGATGAAGGGCTGCGCCGGCTCACGCGCGAGACCTGCGACGAGGTCGCCCGCCTCGCCATGCCCGCGCTCGCCGCCGGTCCGGCGATGCCGAGCCTGAATGTCGCGGCCGCAGCGGCGATCGCGCTTTACGAGATCTCTCGCCCGAAGGATGCCCCGGCATCATGAGCATGACCGCCGCCCAGGCCATCGCCGAGGAGCTGCTTGCCGCGCGGCAGGCGCACCAGAAGCTCACCGTGCTGCCGGAGGCCCTGCGCCCGGCGGACGTGGCGGCCGGAGTGGCGGCTCAGCACGCGCTCGCCGGGCGTCTCGGCGCCCTGCCCCCGGCCGGCTTCAAGATCGGCGCCACGGCCGAGCATATGCGCGTCTATCTCGGCCTTGCCGGCCCCATTGCCGGCTTCATGGCGAAAGGCGACATCCATGCCAGCGGCATCCGCCTCCGCTTCGCCGATTTCCAGTCTCCCGGGGTGGAATGCGAAATCGCGGTGCGGCTCGCCCATGATCTCCCGCCCGGGCCATGCGAGGCGATACGCGCCGCCGAAGCGGTGGGCACGGTCTCTGCCGCGATCGAAATCGTGGAAAACCGCTATCCGGATCTCAAGGAATTCGGCACGCCTTCGCTCATCGCCGATCAGGTTTTTCACGCCGCCGCGGTGACCGGCGCGACCGAGCCGGACTGGCGCAAGCTCGACCTCAGGGCGATCGAAGGGCGCATCCTCGTCAACCAGGCCGAGCGCGGCCGCGGCAAGGGTGAGGAGCTGTTGGGCGACCCGATGGCCGCACTCGCCTGGCTTGCGGGCTCGCCCTTCGCGGCCGGCTTCGGGGGGCTTAAGGCCGGGCAGATCATCTTGCTCGGCAGCGTCACGCCGCCCATCTGGCTGCTCGGACCCGCGGCGATCGAGGTTTCCTTCCCGCCGCTTCCGCCGGTGTTCCTCACGCTCGAATAGACTGGGCGAATAGATCGGGCGAATAGATCGGGCCGACAGGCGGTCAGTTCTTCGGCTCGGACAGCAGCGCATCGATCGCCCGGGCGAGCGCCACGTCCCGCTCGGTGAGCCCGCCGGCATCATGGGTCGCAAGCGTGATGTCCACCCGGTTCCAGACATTCGACCATTCGGGATGATGGTTGTGCTGCTCGGCCAGCAGCGCCACCCGGCTCATGAAGCCCCACGCTTCCGAAAAATCGCGGAAGCGGAAGCTCCGCTGGATCGCATCCCGCCCTTCGGCCATCGTCCATTCCGCCAGTTCCTTTGCCAGCGCCGCGCGCGCCGCGGAATCCAGGATTTTCGCCATTCGCCTTTCCTCCTTGATCTGAAATCGGCCGACGACTTGACCCGGCGGGCGGCGGATCGGCCAATAAGGTGTCATGCCCGCCGACGTGCCCGGCTTTGCCCTGCCCCCTTCGCTCGAGGACCTCACCATCCTCGCCGAAGCGGCTCTGGCTGCCATCCCCCCGCAGCTTGCCCGCCACCTCGATGGGGTCGGCATCATGGTCGAAGAGCGGCCGGATGATGCGACACTCGAGGAAATGGGGATCGATTCGCCCTGGGATCTCACCGGCCTTTATCGGGGCACGCCGCTCGGCAGCCGCAGCATTTCCGACCCCGCCCGCATGCCGGACACGATCCTAATCTACCGCGAGCCGATCCTGCTCGAATGGATCGAGACCGGCGTCGATCTCTCCGCTCTCGTCCAGAATGTCGTCGTTCATGAGATCGCGCATCACTTCGGCTTCAGCGACGCCGAGATCGAGGCTCTGGAGCAGGAAATGAAGCCGCCGCAACCTTGAGCGGCGAAACTACCGCCAGCAGCAGCCGTAATACCCGCCATGCCAGCCGGGATGGCCCCACCAGCCGCCGCCGACGAAGACACCACC
This sequence comes from Acetobacteraceae bacterium, assembly GCA_030044345.1. GTDB lineage: Bacteria > Pseudomonadota > Alphaproteobacteria > Acetobacterales > Acetobacteraceae > JAKAWQ01. The sequence goes on from JASHVY010000280.1 coordinate 3,030, forward strand.
GGTTACCACCGGGCTGCCGTAATAGCCATAGTAGCTATACCCCGGATAGGCCGGCCCATAGTAGCATCCCGCAAGAGCAGCCAGCAGAAGCAAGGCCGCGGCGGGCAAAAAGCGGCGCGCTCGTGACATTGTTTGCTTCCATCGATCTGATCGCCACGGCGTGACGACTTTGCATCATCACACCTCGCCCTTATCCGCGCGATATGGGCGGCAATTGCGGCGAACCCGTGTTAATCCGGTGCTCGCACCGTGTATCTTTATGTGTTTTTTTGCAACGGAAGGCGCAGTTTCGCTCGGACGATAAAAGATTTCTACAAGATGAAATGACGAAGATCGCTCTTCGCGGCCATCGGCGCCACGCGCTCATGCACATAGGCGGCGTCGATGATAATCGTCTCGTCCGGGCGGTCGGAGGCTGAAAAACTCACCTCTTCGAGCAGACGCTCAAGCACCGTGTGCAGGCGGCGCGCGCCGATATTCTCGATCCGCTCATTGATGTCCGCGGCAAGCTCGGCAAGCGCGTCGATCGCATCATCGGTGAAGGAAAGGGAAACCCGCTCGGTGCCGAGCAGCGCCTCGTACTGCTTGAGCAGCGAATGCTCGGGCTCGGTGAGGATGCGGCGCAGATCGGCGCGCGAGAGCGAGGCGAGCTCGACGCGGATCGGCAGCCTTCCCTGAAGCTCGGGCAGGAGATCGGCGGGCTTGGCGAGATGGAAAGCCCCGGAGGCGATGAAGAGAATATGATCGGTCTTCACCGGCCCATATTTGGTCGAAACGGTGGTCCCCTCGATCAGCGGCAGAAGATCGCGCTGCACCCCCTCGCGCGAGACATCGCCGCCGCGGAATCCGCCCTCGACGGTGCGGGCGCAGATCTTGTCGATCTCGTCGATGAAGACGATGCCGTTGTTCTCGGCATTGCTCACCGCCTCGCGGCTCATCGCCTCGGTATCGAGCATCCGGTCGGCCTCGTCGCGCTCGAGCGCGGTGCGGGCGGCCGAGACCTTCATCCGACGCCGCTGCGGCGCGCGGCCGAACAT
>JASHVY010000281.1 GCA_030044345.1 Acetobacteraceae bacterium
CACCGGCACGCTCTATACCGAAGGCCCGCGCACGGAATTCGGCGACGATGTGGAGCTGCTGGTGAGCCAATGGCTCTATACGCACGCGCCCCCCAATCCGCGCGACAAGGGCTGAGAGCCCGTTTGGACATGCTACTGTGGTGGTCGTCCGACTCACCACAGCGCATTCTCAAACAGGCTCTGCGGGCAGGAAAGAACACGCGGCGCGGCGATTTGAATCGGGTGAGGCTTGCCTTGTTTGTTCGGCCTCCAAATCGTAAAAATCATCGGCACTGACGCGGGTGCAATAGAGGGAACGGGCCAGCAAGGAATCCGCCCATGTCCCAATCCGAATGGCCGAGAGGCGATGAGCGCCCGAGGCGACGCCATCGCGTCGCGCTGGCCGTCATCCTGGTCGTGATTGCTTTCGCAGCCTGGGAAATCCTCACCCGCGTCGTGGCCTACACGTCCGATGCCTATGTGCGCTCCGATCTCGTCGCGGTCGCACCCGAGGTGACCGGGCATATCATCGCCGTGCCGATCCAGGACAACCAGACGGTGCATCGCGGCGATCTCCTGGTCCTGATCGATCCCGAACCGTTCCGCCTGGCGCTGGATGCGGCCAAGGCCGCGGTTCGTCAAGCGACCGCGCAGGCAAAGGCCGATCAGGATGCCACCGCCGTCGCCACCGCGGAAAAGCAAAGCGCGGACGCGGCACTCCTCTTCGCGGAGGAGACGCAGAAGCGCGTGCAGACGCTCGCGGCGCAGGCTTACAACTCGATGGCGCAGCTCGACGCGGCGAATGACACCCTGCGGCGCGCCATGGCCGCGGAGGCCGCGGCCAGCGCGGCGCAGGCCAAGGCAGGCGAGATGCTGGCGACGGACGAAGCGGCGACCGCGCGGGCTGAAGCGGCGCTCGCGCTCGCGACGTGGCGACTGGGCAGGACCCATGTGCGCGCCCCGGTCGATGGCACGATCAACAACCTCACCCTTCACGTCGGCGACACGGCGCGCGCGGATCGGCCGCTGATCGGCATCGTCGATGCCCATGCCTGGCGAATCATCGCCAACTACCCGGAATACCAGTTGCCGCGCCTGATCGTGGGCGGCACCGCCTGGGTCTGGCTCGACAGCCATCCATGGCATTTCTACCGCGCGCGGATCGCCGGCATCGCGCGCGGCATCAGCCGCACGCCGGATCCTCAAGGGTTGCTGCCCTACGTCGCGCCGACGACGGACTGGATCCGCCTGCAACGGCGCTTTCCGGTGACACTGCACCTCGTCGATCCGCCATCCGGCCTGACGCTTTTCATGGGCGCGGATGCGCGGGTGGTGATCTTTCCGTGAACGAAACTACTGCCCGTGCTTCGCCGCCTGCCGGAAGCGGGGTCCTCGCGCTGATGCGCGAAGCGCGCACGCTTTCCTTCCAGGGCCCGCGGGCGCGATTGGCGACGATGGCCGCCGCGAGCGTCGTGCTCTCGGTCGTCGCCGCGCTCGCGCTTCATCTGCCCGATGCCTGGTGGGCGGCCATCAGCGGCTTCATTTCCGTCCAGGCGACCCGGCCGGCCTCTGTTCGGAAGGCGCTGCTGCGCATCACCGGCACCGTGGCCGGAGCGCTGCTCGGCTTCGTTTTCGCCGGCTGGCTCGCCTACGATCATGCCGCCTGCTGCCTTGCGCTGGCGATCGCGGGCGGCGTCGGCATCTACGGCATGGCCGTGAGCCCGCACGGCTATGCCTGGCTGTTCCTGGGCCTGACATTCGTGCTGGTGGTGCTGATCACGCTGGTCGATCCTGCCCAGGCCTTCGGCCTCGCCGTCAACCGGACGCTGGAGGTCGCCGTCGGCACGGCCGCCGCCGCCGGGACGGCCATCCTGATGGCCCCCGAAGGGGAGCACGCGGCGCCGCCGACCGCGCCCGGCTGGCGCGATCCGTTCGGTGCCAACTGGCCGAATACGATGCACGCCATTCGCAGCGGAATCGCGGTCGGCGTCGTTCCTTTGTTATGGAGCACCTTCAATCTGCCGGGACTCGCGGCGATCGCGACGACCATGGCGGCCGTGCTTGCGGTGCCGCAATCCAGAGACCATTCATCGGGCCAGCGGGCGCGCATCGTCGCGAAAGGCGCCTATCGGCTGCTCGGCTGCCTGGTGGGCGGGCTCGCGGGCCTCGCTTTGGTGGCACTGCCGCTCACCGCCTTCGTCCCCTGGCTCGCGGCACTCTTTATCGGCACCTGGCTCTTCGCCTGGATGCAGGGCAGCCTGAGCGGCGCGGGCTATGTCGGCACGCAGGCGGCGGTGGTGTTCATGATGACGCTGGTGCAGGGCTTCGGCCCGCCCAACAGCATCCTGCCCGGGATCGACCGCCTCGTCGGCATCGTGATCGGCATGTCCACCTTGCTGCTGATCACGGCCCTCATCCGTGCCCCGGGGGATTGAGTCGAGATTCGGAAAGACAACGCCAAGACATTGAAATTTAGAAAGGGAAGAAAACGACTTCGTCGAAGAGCAGGGGCTTTGCCCCTGCACCCCAACAAAGGCGAAGCCTCTGGCTCTTCGACGAAGTCGGGCCTTTCTGTTCACCACAATTGAAACGCGGCGTGGCCTTACTCTTCTGCGCCCTTGACCTCGGCCGTGGGAAGATGGCTTGTCCGGCCGGCAGTCCGTGAGGGGAAGAGGGATGGACGGGTATGTCTTCGAGGATCTTGCGGTCGGGATGACGGCGAGTGTCGCGAAAACCATCACCGAGGCGGACATCGTGCTTTATGCCGCGGTGAGCACCGATACGAACCCCGTGCATCTCAATCAGGAAGTGGCGGAACGTTCCCTGTTCAA
>JASHVY010000282.1 GCA_030044345.1 Acetobacteraceae bacterium
TTCATCCGCCCGGTCTGTTCGGGCGCCATGTAGGCGAGCGTTCCCGCGATGAACTCAGGGGGGTCAGGAGATTGGCGTTCGCTTGGGAGGCGCGACGCGATGCCAAAGTTCGTCAGCCAAACGTGGCCGGTCGTGGAATTGAAAAGTACATTGGCCGGCTTGATGTCCTTATGGATGAGACCACGTGCGTGCAGCCGTCCAAGCGTGGCCGATAGAGCGACGGCAAGGCGCAAGAATTGTCCGATCTCCATGGGCGGGCCGAGAAGGTGCTCTAGCGGCTTGCCTCCCGGATCCTCGAGCAGCAGCATGACCCTCCCGCGCTCACGCACAAGCTCGAGCGGCCGTACCGCCCAGGAACTGTCCAGGTCGTCCTTCAGTCCGTATTCGTGTGCGAGGCGATTGAGGCTGGCAGGTGTCGGGTGCTCGGCGGCGGGAAGCACGGCCAGAACAGCGTCCCGGTTGCCATCGGCGCGATCACGCCATCTTCTGCAGAAGATGCGTTCGTCGTCCTCCCACAACACCTGGGAGCTACTATCCCCACCAACCCTGAACCAAGACGAACGTCCGCTGGCGTTATGTATCATCAGGTGTGACTGAGGTGTGGCTGGCAGCACCACGGCAGCAACATCATTGATGCGGCTGATCTCATGCTCCGCGATTCAGCCGAGAACTATTGTGAGCCACGCTCAGTGGATCAATGCCACTGAGCGTGGCGCCCACGACAATCCTGCACAGGCTGCTCTCGGTCGCATTGTTGTCGATGGCCAAGCGGCCACCCTAGAGCAGATCGCGATGAGCCGAAATCGGCTGATCGCATAAAAATGCTCGTAAAACAAATCCATAGAGCGATGTGCGTGGGTCCACGCAAGCGCACATCGCTTTGGAGATAGGGACGCAGCCGCAGGAGCCGGATATGCCATAGCCGACGGCGCTGCCAAGTGTGGATTTACCAGAAACTTGCATATGTTGAGTGCGCAATCAGCACGGCTTATATCGCGCTCATGATTCGCGGTGAACCCACGATATCAAATAGTGTGAGGGAAAGATGCGCTCAACCCACGTCACGCGGGCACCATGCTCGCTGTGGGATGCTCCAGTCGATCCCTTCGAGCAGCATAACAAACCGCACCGGCCTATCGTCACTCGGCGTTCGCTTGACGATGGCCAAAGAAAGACAACCGCCCCTTAAGCCCTTTGGCAAAGAGGCTCATACTATTGCCATATTGGCGCAAAACCTTTATCAAGTCCTCGCGGCAGCCGCAATACACAAACACGTTGCCGCGTTGCCGCGTTGCCGCTTGGACGGGTCTGGCGCAGATTTGGTGCTGCTTTTTGGGAGCCGGGACAGGCCTATGCCGTTCTAAGGCATGTTAAAGAACAATCTTTTCCCCTTGCGTTCCCGGGCGTGCGAGTGACCTTGGGGACCATCGCCCATGAGACCTGGGCTTTCACGGCGACAATGGTCAGCAACGCGGCAGCGTGCCCGTGGTGTCATCCCCTTTCATCGGCGCGCCACGGTTCCTATCGGCGCTCGATCGCCGATCTTGGCGTAGGCACTGATCCGACAATCGGCGAGAACGTCTTCAGCGCGCTTTATGCGACGAAAAGCGGCGCCTTGGTCTCTCGATCCGTCGAGAAATAGTCAATGCGCAAGGAGAGTGGCTATGGGTGGAACAAAAGACGAAACTCGGCACGATATTCACGCTCGCCGTCCCACTTCCCCGACCTCCCCGCAGCTTGGAGAGCAACTGAGCGTGCCTTCGTCGGCTTGTGTCCATATCATCGACGACGACGAGCCCGTTCGTGACGCACTCGGGAATCTGCTCCGGTCGATGGGCTATCGAGTACAGCTCCATCAATCTGCCTCAGACTTTCTCTCTGTCGAGCTCCCCGATACGCCCGCATGTTTGATCCTCGACGTCCGGTTGCCAGGCACGAACGGGCTGGAGCTTCAGGAGCATCTGAGAGGTCTTAACATCGGATTACCGGTCATTTTAATGACTGCCTACGGCGACATCCCGATGTCCGTGAGGGGGATGAAGGCTGGCGCGATCGACTTCCTGACGAAACCCTTACGGGATCAGGATCTTCTTGACGCAGTGGCTGCCGCGATTCGCGTCGACGAAAACCGGCGCCGCGAAGCCTCTCAGGTTGCCGAGTTGCGGGAACGGTACTCGCTGCTGACGCCTCGCGAACGACAAGTGATGGCACTCGTCACATCCGGACTGATGAACAAGCAGGTCGCGGACGAACTATCGATCAGTGAAGTAACTGTAAAAATGCATCGAAGCAGCGTTATGCGAAAGTTGGAGGCGAGATCGGTCGCACGGCTCGCGCGAATAGCGGAGATCCTCAATCTCCCGAAATGAAGGACCCAGCCAGCGAGTGTCCTCCCCTCGAAGTTCGTCGCATTTTGCGGCGAATGGAGAGGATAAACAGGCCGAGGAAAACAAAGAGCAAGTACCCCTATGCCGTCCGCATTCCAATACGACGGACTTCGGAATCGGAACACCAGATGGCCCGGATGGTATCAGAGCTGGTGGCTACCTATCTGTTCGCGAGTGTGAGTGAAACCTATACGAAGGGATAGGGCTATCCATCAGTTTGGAGATATCGGGAGCAGACCGCGCGGAGATTACACTTCGATTGTACCTCGCGTGCCATTCGACACCAGGGTCACCCCTGCCCTTGTTCGGGAGAGGACATTATGATTACCGCCTCGAGCTGCATGGCGCTCTGCCTTACCTCATTTTTCGGCTCATCCGGGGCTCGGGCGCGGTTAGGATTTTGTCCTCTCCCCATCGCGCTCGGGCTGTCTTCCGTACCTCGCGTGGCTACGTGTGGTGAGTAGCCTTTTCATCGGGATCATCGACGATGACGACGTGCTGTGTTCCTCCCTGGTGGACCTGATGCGTTCCTCTGGACATCGTGCTGAACCCTTTGTTTCGGCAGAGACATTTCTCGTGTCGTCTTATCGGCCCCTCTTCGATTGCGTTGTCGTCGACGTTCATATGCCCGGAATGAGCGGCCTCGACCTCGTAAGAAGGCTCCGTGAACAGGGTGATCCAACTCCCGCGATCCTGATCACCGCTTTGCCAGACAAGCATCTGGACGATGAAGCAATAGCTGCCGGCGCGCTGTGCCTTCTGAGAAAGCCGTTCGAAGCAGCAACGATACTCGATTACATCGAGAAGAACGGACATCGATGATTATCGTTCAGGGTGAGATTACCGCCACTCCGCCGTTCGATCTAACGTAGGGCGCCAGACGGCTTGGGGCAAGAACGATCCCCGTTTTTCCTACCTCTGGGCGCCGATCTGAATATCATCTGCGACCCGTTGCAGTGTGGCAGAGCGAGTGTTGCAGAAGCCATATGCGCTGCTGACGAATCGCCAAACATAGTGGCAAATCAGTGGAAAGTTTCACTCAGCGTTCAGAAAACCTCCATATCAGCGACTAAAAAAGAAGCTACGAGCATCCCCTCGGCGACTTCGGTGCGGACGGGCACCGACCCATCCCTAGGCGCAGCAAAAGCCTGTACAAAGGGATAGGCCTGACCATCAGAGTCGAGAGATTGTAAGCGTGTGTTCCAAAAAGCATTTTCCCATTTGTGTCCCGCGATGCTCTTCGGCTCCCACCCGGGTCGCTCCCGCTCTCATTCGGGAGATAATGCAATGTTTATCATTGCCCGTCAGTATAGCGCTTCACTTTGCTTCTACCGCTGCCTCGGCAGCGACCTGGATTCAGCGGAGAAAGCGTCCTCTTACGATTTGGCCAAGGCTGTCGTTCGTACCTTTGCCTGTCTAAATCTATTGAACCGCCTATTCGTTGCGATCATCGACGATGATGAAATGCTGTACCCCTCCCCGGAGGGCTAAAGCAATCTGAAATACATCATCGCAATGACGTTGCGAGGCGAGGCGCAAACGAGGAGGGAATTGAAGCATGGAACGCGATTGGCCCTTCATCGATGCAGGTGACAATCTTGTGCAACACATCCGTGCGGCCCAAAAATTCCCATTGCTCAGTGCCGAGATGGAGCAGACACTGTCTCGTCGCTGGTGTAACCATCAGAACATCGACGCGGCTCGTCAATTGGTCAATAGCCATCTGTGTCTGGTGGTAAAAGTTGCCGTGAGCCACCGTGGCTATGGCCTTCCTGTGGACGACCTGATCGGTGAAGGCAGCCTGGGACTTATGCACGCCGTCTGCCGGTTCGATCCTGGTCGCGGGGTGCGCTTCGCCACATACGCGATCTGGTGGATACGTGCGGCGGTCCAGGAATACGTGCTCCTTAACTGGTCGTTGGTGAAGATCGGCACGACCACTTCTCAGAAGAAACTGTTCTTCAATCTGCAACACATACGTGGTCATTCGCATGAATTCGATGAAAACTTTCTGAAGTTCGCGCACGTCAACAGAATTGTGGATATGCTGCAAGTGCTAAAGCGCGACGTCATCAGCATGCGCGAGCGGATGACGGCCGGACCAGATTGCAGTCTCAATGTTCCATTCGCGGCGGACGCCCAGAGTGAATGGCAGAATTTACTGGCCGACGACGGAGAGGTTCAGGAAGCCGTATTGGCGGCGCACGAGCAGAGCGCACATTGGATGTCTGTGCTGTTCTGGGCGCTGAGAGAGCTCACAACGCGCGAGCGCCACATCATCGTTGAGCGTCGGCTCAGAAAGAACCCTGTGACGTTGGAGAACTTGTCGCAACGCTACGGCATCTCCTCCGAGCGAGTCCGGCAGATAGAAGTGCGAGCGCTCGAGAAGCTCCACAGCTTGATGGAAGAACGCTCCCTGAAGAGTGCCCAGTCTCGTTGCGAGCAATGCACGGTCCTGATGTGATAGGACCGGGGGCGGCCGAGGTCGATCGTTTATATCAAGAACTCATCCAGTGCCCTATCTCCCGATGCGGTACCAGAAGCGAAAGCAGGTGTTCATCTCAGCCATGGCGATGTGCGCGCTTTATTACGTCAAAGCTCAGCGAAGTATGACAAGTGCTATAGTAAAAAATGGGAGGAATAGAACGATGATCCAGCTTGCAATATTCCTGGAGAAGTCCGTCCTTTTGACGGAAGACCTCGGCTGTCACGTCATACGGGCCTCTGTAGTCATTGTATTCTTGTTTTTGGGTATCAGAAATGATTCAACTCTGAGGCGCAAGTGCTGATGCCCTATAATAGGCAACAGTCTCTATTTGTTTTCCTGCGTGATTCAGACCGCCGGTGATTCCACCTCCGGTCATCATGCTCTAATGAACTGAAAAACAAAGGAAACTTGGCGGACCCGACACGATTCGAACGTGCGACCTTCGCCTTCGGAGCAATTTAATCTGCCTTTCGATGCTTTTCGATGGGTTTCGCTCCGATGCGCTATGCTACTGTAATCGCTAAACAATTTGAATTTTCGGCTCGCCGCGCGTACTCTCCGAAACGCTCC
>JASHVY010000283.1 GCA_030044345.1 Acetobacteraceae bacterium
TCGTCGTAGGCTTCGCGCATCAGCAGGGGCAGCAAGGCGCCGCCCACGCCGCCGATCACCGCATTCCAGCCGACCGAGCCTTCGATCTTCGAAAGGGCGGTGATGACCTTCAATCCCGCCGACAGATCGAGTTCAAACCCTCCGTGACTACGGGGCACGAGCATGCGGAAGACACCGATCGATTTCAACGTCGCCACCAGATCGTCCGGGAGGCGCCGGACCTCCTCCATCTCCGTCGCGTGCGCTCTAATCTCGGGCGCCAGTTTCTCGATGTCGGCCAGCATGCGCTCAACGGTTTCAGTCATCCCATACACTCCATTGGCCTAGGGTGAGGCGACAATATGCCACCCGACAAATTGCTACAAAATGTCGGAGGCTAAAGATCACGGTGACGTCTGCAGTATTAGCCGACGACGCAATGCTAGACTGGCAGAAAACGACGCCTCTTTTTCATTTACAATGGACATCAATGTCCTCATCTGCCTTGTGATCTGTGGAACGGTCAAGAATGATTGAGTGGGAGTGAGGGGGGATAGAATGGAACATCTCCGGCTAGCACAGAGTAGCTTGAGTAACCAGGCTTTATCGATAGACATCGACAGTTGGTGGCTGCGCTCGACCTGCTTGAATTCGGCCAAAGTCTTGTTGCGGCATTTGGAATGCTGGTGGTTACCGCAGCAGTATTGCGGCTCATTCATCAAATCGCCGAGATTTGGACCTAGTGTGTCGGCAACGCAACGAAACGGCTTCTCGGCACGGGTTCCGGTTAGCCGATCAGCCGACTTCAAGCTCCGGCCGGCGTAGTATCATCAACTCACCGAAGCCGGAATTCTGCAACACAACTGTCTGCCACTGCAGTGCGACGTCGTTAATCGGCTGGAATTGCTTCACGCCAACAAGAGTTCGGACGGGGCGACCGCCTGCTTGCATCTCTATCAATTGGATGACGCGGTCGACGACATCCTGCGAATTGGTGTCCGCTGCCGCAAGCGCGCCCCGAACCTTGCGTGGGGCCTCGGCCAGCGCACCGTAGTCCGCAGCTCTCACCGGGTCGGTTACATCGGCGGCATTTGCGACGATTTCTGTGGGATAGGGGCCTGGCTCAACTATCACGGAGTCGATCCCGAGCTGAGACAGCTCGTATCTGAGCGTCTCGGCCATCGCTTCGAGTGCGAACTTGGTGGCGCAGTAGATACCCAAGGACGGCATAACAAGCCGCCCACCAACGCTGCTGATATGGATCAGTAGACCGGACCGCCGTTTGCGCATGTGCGGCAATACGGCCCTGTTCACGCGCAGGACGCCGAAGAAATTTGTTTCGAATAGCCGTTTCGTCTGTTCGACCGTTGACGTTTCCGTTAACGCCCAGAAGCTAATGCCTGCATTGTTGACGACAATGTCGATCCGTCCGGCATCGCGCACAATGCGATCGACAGCTTCGTTTACCGATCGATCGTCGGTGACGTCGAGCTCAACGACGCCAAGCCGTAAATTCTCCTTCTGTCCCAACTCCTCCAAATCGGCTGCGTGTCGGCGATTCCGTCCCGTCACATCCCGCATCGAGGCAATCACCTGATAACCCCGGCGTGCCAGTGCCACACTGGTCAGCCGTCCGAAGCCCGTGCTCGAGCCAGTCACCAAAACGATGCCTTTGTCGATCATAACTTCCTCTGTTCTATGTGGGAAAGCAGCCGGCCAACGAGCCGGGTAGGAGATTCCGCCCTTCTCTGTCGGCCTCGTTCTGCAGTCTCGACGTTGCCCACGGGAACCTCGAAGTGCCGCTCGTCATCACGACAGACGCGAGCGAACGTCGAACCGACCGTGACGGTGATTGTCTCCGGTTCGTTCGCGCGCGCTGCCTCAGTGGCAGCCTTGAGCAGTTGCTGGCCTGCTTTGAATGTATGCCTACGCAACGTCTCGTAGTGCGTGCCAGCCTCTACAGGCAAAAGATACCTCAGCATCGATTGGAATCGCCGATGGGGTCAGACCCATCATCACCGCCCGCCTCGAGAACTGAAATCCTGGCGTTGCCGCGTTCCGAAAGCTTGGCAGCAAGAGCGGATCCGGAAGACCCCGTACCGCACACGATGTAGTCAAACGAATTCGCGGCATCCGTCCGGTCCGAGAGGAATTCTCTGCTTGATTTGATCATGGTGACTTGCCACTTGTCTGGACAGGAAGTTTTGCATCGGGCCGTCTTGGGATGAAATCGTTCAGCCAAAGAAGCCGATGCCCCCCAATCTGGTCGGTGTGCCGCTACCCGGCTTGGACGTGATTGCGAAAATGGAGTGCCCTACGAGGAGGAGTGAGTGGCGAGCAAGCTGCCAGCCGCAACCCGAGAGGGTATTGACGAGCGCGAGACGGCTCGATTGGAACATCGTGACGACGACAACCCGCCTTCGTCCTCCCCGCTTCTGCTGTGCCTTGAGGGAGAGCCACCGAAGCTTCTGGCCGAAGGTTCTCCGGGCGGGACGGCCAGCGCCAGCGTGTCGCACCGGCTGGTGAAGCAGGGTGCCCGCATGGCAGCGTGCCCAGCGGACACGCTCCTCGGCTTTAATCTGACCGGATCGGCGCACTCATCCTGCGAGTGGATTTCGGCGGGACGCCGGATTCCCCATTCAGCCGAGCCCGGGGCGCTCTATCTCTCTCCGCCGGGGCTAGACTTCCAAGCGTCGCCGGGCATCGATGCTCAAATTCTGGCGGTCAGCCTTCCCGCGACCCTGATGAGTCTCGCGTTTGGCGATCTCGGCGTGCCCGCGAGTCAGGCGATCGAGCTGGTCGCCGCACAAAACCGTCGACTCTTGGATCTTGCCGTGGCGCTGCAACGCGAACTTGCCCTCGGCCTGCCGAACGGACTGATATATTGGACCGAAATCTCGGACACGCTCGCGTCTGACGTCGCGCGGTACCATGCTTCGCGGGCGGGGGCGCTTCGGACGAGTGCCCTGCCGAATGTCTCGATACGAAAGATAAATGGCCTCATTGATGAAACTATGGGGCAGCAGATTGCCTTGGAAGACTTGGCGCAAGCGGCCGGTTATAGCCGATTCCACTTTCTTCGCACCTTCACGAAGACGCTCGGGATGACACCATCGAGATACGTCATGCATCGACGCGCGCGGGCGGCAGTTTCCATGGCGAAAAACACGCGAGACTCGCTGACTTCCATCGCTTACGCGACGGGGTTCGCGGACCAGAGCCATCTGTCCCGTTGGTGCCGGAAGGTCTACGGGGTTCGTCTCTCTGAAGTGCGGCCGAACTGATGCGGTGTAATCAAATCGAATGCTCTCGAAGTTCCACACCGATGAAATCAACGAATGCACGTGCTGGTGGTTTTGCTCTTCGCCCGGCCGGGAAGAGCGTCTTCCTCACTTTGCGTGCTTAGGGAAGGTCTGAACAAGTAGTCCTTTGGAGCGAGATCCTTGCATACGGCGTGCGAATGGCAAGGATCACCGAGAAACCCAACCCGGTGATGTTCGCTAATATCGAAAAGGCATTCGGATTCCGGCCGCCGCCGCATCACGGGCACGGTGCGGTCAATGCGATGAAGGTGATGGTCGATGGCCCGGCCAGGGTACTTGTTTGTCTTGGAGGCAATTTCGCGATCGCGCCGCCCGGAGAGAGCGCCGCGCTAGGGCTGCCGGCGGCGCGCGCTCTTCGTCCCTCATCGGAATGACCCTTGGGCTCACATCATCCGGGCCACGCCGATCCCTGCGAGGCCCGTCGCGAGCCATGCCGCCTCCGCCGTCAGGCGTGCCTGCGTCCAGCGGTCGCCATCCTTGACGAGGGCCAGCCGCTCCGAAGGCATGATGAGATCGTTGAGCAGGTGCCACGTATCGGGCTGGCCGATCGCAGCTTGCATAGTCTTCTGCCGGGCAAGATCGAAAAAGGTGATCATGTGCGCTTCTCTTCCGTCGTCGCGGTGCAGAGGTTTGCGGGGAGCGGTTACATCTCGATGACGCGGAGGGAGCCCTACGGTTGCGTCCGAAACGTGGACAGGGCCCATGACGATGTGACCAGAACCGCGCGGCACGGACGGGATTTGGGCTGTCGAGTTGTCGCTGGTTTCAAACGCCCGTCCAATACGGCGGTGCGGACGGTCGCGACGCAATGAGCTCCTCGCGGTGACCACATCATCCGCTGCCTCTTGGCCATCCGCGAATTGGCGATCTCTTCAACACATCCCTCAGCCCGCGACGTTGAAATCGGAAGCTTGGACCAGTATCGCACGCCGTAGTTGATCACCAAGCTGGCACTGTTCGCCAGATGGCGACGCAAGTCATTGCAATTCTACAGTAGCCTCGCGACAGCGGGGCGGAACTTGTCGCCGTTCAGATAAGCGGCCTCGGATGCCATGTGGCGCATCGCGATCAGTGCGTCATGTGCCTCTTTGTGGTAGCTGTTGCAGAACAGATATCGCTGGCATCCAATTCTTCCCTCAACAATCTCTAAGTTGTGACAAGCGACAGATTGGTACGGCCGAAATCGGAGAGTTCCCAACGCAGCATAGTTGTCATGGCCTACCTCTCACTCCGAGACATGTTGAATGTCCCCGGCGCGGACGCAGTCGAGATCCGATCAAGCGTGCGTTGGAGCCGGACAGCGTGAGCGAAATCTGGCGTGGTCACGCCGGTCGCGCCGTGACGAAGGTCGTTGGCAAATCCCGCATAGAGGCGAGCAACATTGGCGGCAGGGCCGCCCGCCACCCCCGGCGCCAAGTCGTATTTCTCTGGAACGTGGAGCGGGGCAACCGACACAGCGTCGCCCCGGGCCCCAAACAGCATCGGCGCGAGGACTT
>JASHVY010000284.1 GCA_030044345.1 Acetobacteraceae bacterium
CCTTCCTGCATGACCCCGATCATCGGGCAGAGATGAGCGACCACCGCGAGATTGTGGCTGACCAGAAGATAGGTAAGCTCGCGCGCCGCCTGCAGATCGGCGAGCAGGTTGAGAATCTCGGCCTGCACCGAGACATCGAGCGCGCTGGTCGGCTCGTCGAGCAGCAGCACCTCCGGCCCGGCGATCAGCGCCCGGGCGATCGCGACGCGCTGGCGCTGGCCGCCCGAAAGCTGATGCGGATAGCGAAAGCGCATATGCGAAGGCAGCGCCACTTCTTCGAGCGCGCGCGGAATGCGCGCATCGATGTTGCCGATGCCGTGCACGATCAGCGGCTCGGCGAGCTGGCGATCGATCGTCTGGCGCGGATGGAGCGAGCCGTAAGGGTCCTGGAACACCATCTGCACGCGACGGAAGAATGCGCGCGGGCGCCGCGGCGCGAGCGGGGCGCCTTCGAGCAGGATGCGCCCCTGCCAGTCGCGGATGAGCCCGGCGAGCGCGCGCAGCACGCTCGACTTGCCCGAGCCGGATTCGCCCACGATGCCGAAGCTCTGCCCCTTGCCCACCGCGAAGGAAACGCCCTTCACGGCGGCAAATCCACCGAAGCGGACTTGCAGATCCTCGACCGCGATCACGCGGCGTCCCAGGCGGGGTCGCGCGTCATGACGGGGAGCCTCCGGCGCGGGTGGTTGAGGCTCGGCAGGCAGGCGAGCAGCCCCTGCGTATAAGGATGGCGGGAACGCACGAGCTCCGCGGCGCGCAGTGTCTCGACCACGCGGCCGGCATACATCACCATCACGCGGTCGCAGAAATGCGCGACCAAAGGCAGATCATGGCTGATGAGAATGAGGCCCATGCCACGCCGCGAGACGAGATCCTCGATCAGCCGCAGGATTTCCGCCTGCACGGTGGCATCGAGCGCGCTGGTCGGCTCGTCGGCGATGAGAAGCTCGGGATCGCCCGCCAGCATCATCGCGATCATCACCCGCTGGCCCATCCCGCCCGAAAGCTCGTGCGGATAGCGATCGGCGACCGCGCGTGGATTGCGGATCTGCACCTGCGCGAGGAGATCGACGGCCGCCGCGCGGGCCGCCTTGCGGGAGAGCTTCTTGTGAAGCTGAAGCGGCTCGGCAATCTGCGCGCCCGCCGTCATCACCGGGTTGAGGGCGAATTTCGGATCCTGAAGAATGAGCCCGGCCCGCCGGCCGCGGATCGCGCCGAGCGTGCGCGGTGACGCGCCGAGAATATCGATGCCATCGAAGAGAATCTTCTTCGCGCGCACCAATGCGCCCGACGGCGTGAGGCCGATGACGGCGCGCGCGGTCAGCGATTTCCCCGAGCCCGATTCACCGACGATGCCGAGCTTTTCCATCCCCATCGCGAGATCGACGCCGCGGACCGCGAAATGAAGCCCGGTGCCGCCGGAAAGACGCCCGGGAAAACCGATCCGGAGATCTTCGATATCCACCCTCATTGGCGCGCTTTCGGGTCGAGCACGTCGCGCAAGCCATCGCCCAGCAGATTGAAGGCAAGGGCCGCGACGAAGATCGCGATGCCCGGCACCGTCGGC
This sequence comes from Acetobacteraceae bacterium, assembly GCA_030044345.1. Taxonomy (GTDB): domain Bacteria; phylum Pseudomonadota; class Alphaproteobacteria; order Acetobacterales; family Acetobacteraceae; genus JAKAWQ01. Next base: position 1,568 of record JASHVY010000284.1, read on the forward strand.
ACCCACCATTGCTGAAGAATGTAATCGCGGGAGGTCGCGATCATCGTGCCCCATTCCGCCGCAGGCGGCTGGGCGCCCATGCCGAGAAAACCGAGACCGGCAGCGGTGAGGATGATGCCGGCCATATCGAGGCTCACGCGCACGATGACGCTCGAGAGGGCGAGCGGCACGATATGGCGAAGGATGATGCGCGGAGAGCCGGCCCCCATCAGCCGGATCGCGGCGATGAAATCCGCGTTGCGGATGGTGAGCGCATCGGCGCGCGCAAGCCGCGCATAAGGCGGCCAGGAGGTCAGCGCGATCGCGATCACCGCGCTCGTGATCCCGGGTTTCAGCGCGGCGACGAAGGCGAGTGCCAGGATCAACCGGGGGAATGCGAGAAAGATGTCGGTGAGCCGCATCAGGACGCGATCGATGAGGCCGCCGAGATAGCCGGCGACACAGCCGATCACGAGGCCGAAGGGCGCGACCAGGGCCACCACCGCCACCACCATGCCGAGGGTGAGCCGCCCGCCATAGATCAGCCGCGAGAGAAGATCGCGCCCGAGCTCATCGGTGCCGAGCCAATGCGCGGCCGAGGGCGGGGCGAGCCGGTCGGCGAGATTCTGCGCATAGGGATTGTCCGGGGCGAGGAGTGGGGCGGCGAGAGCGATCAGGATGAGCAGCACCCCGACGATCAGCCCGCCCAGGGCGAGCCGGTTCGCCGCGAAGCGCCGCCAGCCGCGATAGAGCTCTCCCCAGGCCGTCTGCCTTCGCGATGTCGGCTCCTCGGCCAGCAGCCAGGCGCGCAGCGTGGTTGCAGACGGGATGGCTGCGGGCTTCGTTCCTTCGTTCATGGCGGGAATTTATCGGACTCGGGGATCGAGCAGCCGATAGGCGAGATCGGCGAGCAGATTGAGCCCGACATAGATGCAGCCGATCACCAAGGTCGCGCCGAGCACCGCGTTCATATCGGCATTGAGAAGCGAGGTGGTGAGATAGAGCCCAAGGCCCGGCCAGCCGAACACCGTCTCGGTCAGCACCGCGCCTTCGAGCAGGCTCGCATAAGCGAGCGCGAGCACGGTGATGAGCCCGACCGAGATATTGCCGAACGCGTGGCGCCAGAGCACGAGCCGCTCGGGCACGCCTTTCGCCCGCGCCGTGACGATATATTCCGCGCCGAGCGCCTCCAGCATGAAGGCGCGTGTCATCCGCGTGATATAGGCAAGGCTGTAGAGGGCGAGCACCAGAGCCGGCTGGACGAGATGGGCGAGCGCGCTCTGGAAGGCGGCCCAGTTTCCGGTGAGCGCCGCGTCCACGACCAGCATGCCGGTGATGGTCGGCACCGTTCCCTCATAGAGCACGCCGATCTGCCCGGAGCCCGGCAGCCAGCCGAGATCGGCATAGAAGACGAGCAGGAAGATCAGGCCGAGCACGAAGACCGGGATCGATTGCCCGGCAAGGCTCACCACCCGCACGGTATGATCGAGGCGCGAGCCGGGCCGCGCCGCGGCGAAGACGCCCGCCGGCACGCCAATGATCACGGCGATGAGGATCGCCGCGGTCGCAAGCTCGAAGGTGCGGGGAAAGAACTGGAGAATGTCGGAGGTGACGGAGTTCGACGTCATCACCGAAGTTCCGAGATTGCCTTCGGCGAGCCGCCTGAGATAGATCGCGAACTGTGTTGTGAGCGGCTGGCCGAGCCCGAGCTCGGCGCGCACATGCGCCACCACATCGGGCGGCGCATGGTCGCCGACGATCGCGATCACCGGGTCGATCGGCATCACGCGGCCGATGATGAAAGTGACGAGAATAAGCCCGAACAGGGTGATGGGGATGCTGGCCGCGTTCGCCGAAAGGGCGCGGATCCGCCCCATGCCCCGCTTGAGAGCGTGATGACTTCCCGTCATCACGCTCTCACTTTGTTTTCTCGATCAATTTGATGGCTCCCCTTTGGGCTTCCCCTGGTCCCCGATTGGTCCCCGCCGGAAGCCATCCTGATCCAAACTCATGTCTTGCGGATATCGTAATAGCGGGTGAAGTCCGATTGCGCGCCGAGGATGAAGCCGGTGACATTCTTGCGCAGAACCGAGGTCGCGTTCTGCTGCAGGACGAAGGCGATCGGGGAGGCCTGCCAGGCCTGCTCCTGCATCTTGTGATAGATCGCGACACGTTTGGCGGTATCGAGCTCCTCTGCCGCCGCCGTCACCTCCGCGGTGAGGGTGGGGTCGTAGAAATGGCAGCGCCAGGCGATGATCTTGAGCGGGCTGTTGTCCGAATCATCGGGATTGGCGTTGAAGGCCTGGGCATTCGAATTTGGATCGAAATAATCCGGATACCATTCGGAGAGAATGAGCTGGTGCTGGCGCGCCCGCATCTTGGTGAAGACCTGGCTGCGCGTGCCGGGCAGCAGCGAGACCTTGATGCCGACCGCGTCGAGATCCGCCTGGATGGCGGCGGCGATGTCCGTGTACGGGTGGTCGGAGAAATGATCGAGCGTGGCGGTGAAGCCGTTCGGGTACCCGGCCTTGGCGAGCAGGGCCTTGGCCTTGTCCGGATCCTTCGAGAACGGATTGGTGACGAGCGCGCCGAGGATACCGGTCGGCTCGAAGGACTGGTTCACGATATAAGTGTCTGGGACGATGTTCTTCTGGATGCCCGCATAGTCGATCGCCCATTTGATCGCCTGGCGCGCCTCGATCTTGGTGAAGGGTGCGTAGTTGGCGTTGCCCGCGAGATACATCTGATTGGTGGAAGGGGTGGCGAGCCGGTAGAGATTGGGGTTCCCCGCTGCCGTCTTGAGCAGATCCGGCGTGAGGTCGCGCGCGATGTCGGCATCGCCATGCTGCACCATCAGGAGCTGCGTGCCCGGATCCTTCACATGGCGGATGAAGACCCGCTTGGTCAGCGGCGCGGTGGCCGCATGCGGATTGGCATCGAGGATGATGTGATCGTTCGCCGACCAGGAGGTGAGCTGATAGGGACCATTGCCGGCCGAATGGCTGGTCAGCCAGTGATTGCCGAGATCGTTGTTCTGCTGATGGGCAAGCGCCGTCTCCTTCTCGACGATGCTGCCGACATTGGCCGAGAGGCAGGTGAGCACGAAGCTCGTCGCCGCCGGCTTCGGCAGCTCGATCACCAGCGTATGCGGATCGGTGGCGCGGATCAGGCTCGCGACATTGTCCTTGGTGAAGCCGAACTGGGTGAGGATGAAGCCGGGCGTGAGGTTGAGGGTGATGACCCGGTGGAGAGAGAATTCGGCATCCGCGGCGGTGGCAGGCTTGCCCGAAGGAAAGACCGCGTCCGGGACGAGATGGAAGGTGAAGGTCTTGCCGTCCGAAGAGACCTCCCAGGCGCTTGCGAGATCCGGATCGATCTCGCTCAGCTTCTTGAGATTGGGCGTGACGAGCTTGCGATAGATGTTCGAATCGGCCTCGGTATTGGAGAACTCATAGGACTGGGCCGGATCGAAGGAGATGACATCGTCGATCTGCTTGGCCATGACGACGATGCCCGGCGGCGTTGCTGCTGCGGCTTTGCCTGCCGCGAGCGGGGCTGCGGCAACAGCCGCCCCGGAAGCCAGGAGCGTGCGGCGTGTCAGCATTTTTGCTCTCCCTGCATGCGCGCCGAGCATAGGCACGGCCCCGTGCGAACGGGAAGGCCCTTCGCCTTATTTCGGGGCCCGCACCTCGATCGCCACCGCCGTGATGTTGTCAGCCGCCTCGCGGCCCAGGGCAGCGGCCAGAAGAAGCTCGCTCGGCGCCACGCCCTCCGGCGCGCCGAGCAGGGCGGCGAGCTCGGCCGGCGTCAGGCTTTTCGAAACCCCGTCGGTGCAGAGCAGGAGGCGGTCTCCGGCAGCCAGGGTCCCCTCCCTCTCGTCGAGGGCGAGGGTCTCGAGATCCGCGCCGACGGCCCGCGTAAGAACATCGGCGCGCGGATGCGCCGCCATCTCCGCCGCGCTGATCGCACCCGCATCCACCAGCGCCTGCGCCAGGCTATGGTCGCGGCTGAGCTGAGAAAGCACCCCGTCGCGCAGGAGATAGGCCCGGGCATCGCCGGCCCAGAGGCAGGTGAAACGATCCTCCCGCACCAGCACGACGACGAGGGCCGCGGCGATCACCGCGCGTTCGCCGCGCCGTGCCGCCTCCGCGCGGAGCTTTTGGTGCGCCTGCCCGATCCGGCTGCGAACCTCTTCATGGAGCGCCGCAGCGGAGAGGTCTCCGGGGATCGATCCCAGCATATCGGCGATCATCCAGGCCGCGACCTCGCCCGCTTCCCTCCCGCCCGCGCCGTCCGCAACCGCCCAGAGCCCGAGCTCCGGGCGATCGACATAGCTGTCCTCGTTATGAGTACGCCGCGCGCCGGGATGGGTGCCGGCCCAGGAGCGGAAAGCGAACACGCTCATCCGTGGTCCTGATCTTCGGGGGCGGGCGGCTCAGCTTCCCCCCGGCGAGAGCACCGCCCTGAGGCCGGAGATGCTGAGGGTGAGATCCGTGGGGCCGCCGCCCGAGACCGGTGCTGTCGCCCGCCAGTCCGCATGCTCGATATCGCGGAAGAGCACGGCGATCCCGACATAGCGGGTGCCGCTCGCCAGGGTGCGCGTGATGGTCCGGCTCGTGCCGGGGCTGACGACGAATTCCTCCGAGCCGAGCAGGTCGCCGCCGAGCGTTTCCGGCTCATGCGTAACCAGCGCGAAGAAATCCGCCCGCTCGAAATTGTCGGTGTCGGCGAGCTGATAGAGCCGCACCGCGACCGGCGTCGCACGGCCATTCGGATCGGGATTCTGATCGTCTCCGCCGTGCACCGTAAGCGTCAGCCCCACCGGGCCGGTCGGGGCCGGCGTGCAGCCTGCAAGGGCGAGCAGCGCAAGCGCCGGGGGCAGAACGAAGAACGCGCGACGATGGATCATGAGAGGAAACGCACGGATCATGGCCTGGCCGGTCAACAGGCGGAAGAAACGGGCTCACCACTCACCCCTCCTCGGGGGAGAGCCTTCCCGATCCGCCTCCAGCGATGTTGTGACCGCTCTCGAGAAAGCGGGCAAGCCGCCCCCGCCTTCGTTCTGGCCTCGAACGGATCGCCGCCAGCGCGACCGCGCCCACGACCGCCGTGCCGGTCAGGGGATCGGAAGGCGGCATCGGCGACCGGGCGGCCGGGAACGGGGAGTCTCCGCTCCAGAAGGCCGCCAGGCCCGCCCATGCCTCGGGGCTGGCGAAACCGGCCTCCTTCGCCGCCGCGAGCGCAGCATGACGCAGCGTGTCCGACTGCTGCCGCACCCATTGCTCGGCGGAAGCGAGCGCCGCCCGGGGCGCCGCCGCCAGATCGCGCGGTGCCGTGTGCCCGACGCACATGCAGGCCCACCAGGTGGCTTCGCGCTTCGGCAGCGCATGCGCGAGCAGGCACGCCGCCGCCATCTGGAAACCCTGCCGCTCGAGCGCGGCGAGCGCCTCGCTCGGCCCCGCCGATTTCGCGATGAGGGTGGAGACCTCAGGACAGAATTCGGGCCGCCCCCGCATCGCCGCCAGATCACAACCCGCCAGCTTGACCACGTCGAAATTGATCAAGGCCCGCCACCCTAGAGCGTGATGACCGGAGGTGGACTCAACCACAGGTCTGAATCACGCAAGAAAACAAATGACTACAACGGGATGCGAGAACTCACGCGAACGCCTCCCGTTCTCGTTCGCACGGCGCTCGGGGGAAGAGAGGCCAGCGTCCCGGCTCATATGCGCGCGCCGGTCTGCCCCGCTGCCGCTCGCCGTTCACGGCGATGTTACCGCTGAAATAGATTAAACGCTCGCTTTTTTCTGAAATGTGACTCCTGTCACGTTCTCTCGCCATGACCTCTGTCACGCTGCGCGGTTTCGCAGGCTCGCGAAGGGAGAATGGATGGACGAGGAGTCGCGCTGGGATCCGGAGATGCGGGCCGCTCAGCTTGCCCACGATGCGGCGGCGGCCGCCTATCCGCCCATCCGGCTCGAATTCCCTTTCGAGCCGCAGCGCGCGATCAATGACGCGCTCGCCCTGCTCAGCGCGACCGGCGGGCCGGTCATGGCCGGAAGCGAGGACCGCTGGGTCGCGGCACGCGGGCGGCGCATCTTCTGCCGGCTCCATCGGCCCCGCACGGACCGGGTTCTGCCGGGCCTGGTCTATTTCCATGGCGGCGGGTGGGTCTGGTCCTCCGTCGATACGCATGACCGGCTGGCGCGCGAATATGCCGCCGCCGGGGAGGTGGCGGTGGTGAGCGTGGACTACGCGCTC
>JASHVY010000033.1 GCA_030044345.1 Acetobacteraceae bacterium
AAGCTTTTCGGCAGCGTGCCGATCACCTGCTGCCCGCCGGTGTGCCAGAGGGCGAGCGCATAGATGATCGTTCCGGTGCCGAGGGTCGCGATGAAGGAATCGATCTGGGCGATTTCGACGAGAAGGGCGTTGATGAAGCCGCTCACGGTGCCGGCGAGCAGCACCAGCACCACCGCCACCGGCCAGGGAATGCCGTAATAGGCTTGCAGGCTGATCGCCAGGATGTGCCAAAGCACGATGCCGTAGCCGACGGTGAGATCGATGCGGCCGGCCATCATCGGAATCATCGAGGCGAGCGAGAGCAGCGCGATGACCGATTTGTCGGCGAGCATCGAGCGCAGGTTGAGCGCGGTGGGGAAGGTCTGCGGCAGAAGGAGCGAGAAGAAGATGATCAACGCGACCGTGAGCAGCGGCAGCCCATAGACGGTGAGGCGCCGGCGCAGGGCCGCTCCCGGCGACATGGCGCGGAATTCCGCGCGGGTCGGCTCGAGCGCATTGGATTTCAACGACAGCATATCCGCCCTCCTTCAGGCGATGCGGGTCTCGCCCAAGGGACCATTGCGTGGATCGTTACGTGATTCGCCGGCAAGGCTTGCCGAGGCGGCGGCGAGAAGCTGGGCGATCGAGAGATCCGCGGCACCAAGCTCGCCAGCCACCGTGCCGTGATCGAACACGAGCGCGCGGTGACAGACCTTCGCGATCTCCTCGAAATCGGTGGAGACGATGATGATTGCGGCGCCCGCCGCCAGTGCCGCCTCGAAGAGGCCGTAAATTTCCGCCTTGGCGCCGACATCGACCCCGGCCGTCGGGTCCTCGAAGACATAGACCTTACCCTTGAGATCGAGCGCGCGGCCAACCACGACCTTCTGCTGATTGCCGCCCGAGAGCGCCTCGATCACCAGGCCCGGATCGTTCGGCCGGAGCCCGACGAGCTGTCCGAGTGCGAAGGCGGCATCGATCTCCGGCTTCGGCGAAAGATAGGCAAAGAGGCTGCGGCCTTTGGCGAGCGGATTGATGAAGAAATTCTCGCGCACGGAGCGATAGGGGACGACCGATTCCGCGGCACGGTCTCCGCAGACGAGGACGATCCCGTTCGCCATTGCCGTGCGCGGCGATGGCAGCGTTACCGGCACGCCGTCGAGGAGAATGCGTCCCCCCGTCAGCGGCGCCAGGCCGAAGAGCGCCCGTGCGACCCGTTCCTGGCCGGCGCCCCTCAGCCCGGCCAGCCCAACCACCTCGCCGGCATGGATCTCGGCATCGACCGGCCCGACGTCACCGACCTTGAGCCCTTCGAGCACCAGCCGTGCCGTGCCTTCCCGCTTGGTCGGGCGGCGGAACACCTGCGCGGCCTCGCGGCCGACGATCATCAGGATGATCTCCTCGGCGGTGACTTCGCCGATGTGCCGTTCGCCGGCCACCCGCCCATCGCGCAGAACGACCACCCGCTCGGCAATCTCGAATACTTCGTCGAGCCTGTGGGAGACATAGATCATGCCCACCCCCTTCGCCCGGAGCCTGCGCAGGGCCGCAAAGAGGCGGGCCACCTCGTCGGCGGGCAGGCTCGCGGTCGGCTCGTCCAGCACCAGCACTTCGCATTCTGCGGCAAGCGCGCGGGCGATCGCGACCAGCGATTTCTCGGTCCGGCTCAGACTCTGGATCCGGATGTCGGGGTCGATATCGGCGCCGAGCACCGCAAGCGCGGCCTTCGCCCGTCGTTCCGCCTCCCGATAGTCCACGAGGCCGAAGCGCCGCGGATAGCCAAGGGTGAGGCAGATATTCTCCGCCACCGTCATCCATTCGACGAGGCCGAGATCCTGATGAATGAAGGCGATCGGCAGGCGTGTGGGTGCACCGGTGGCATCCTCGCCCCGGAACAGAATGCGGCCCCCATCGGGCTTGTGCACGCCGGCGAGGATTTTGATCAGCGTCGATTTGCCGGCGCCATTCTCGCCGAGCAGGGCGAGAATCTCGCCGTGATGGAGCGAGAGGCTGACCTCGGCAAGCGCCTGTGTCGCGGCGAAGGCCTTGGACACGCCCTGGACGGCAAGGAGCGGGCTGCCTTCCTTCTCGGTCGTTTCGGCATCGTGAAATGCGGGGCGGAATGCAGGAAGGCCGTTCTCATCCATCATTCTCGGACGTTCCTCCCCAGCCTGGCCTTGCCGGCCCGGTCTGCGATGCGGCCGCACGGCTCCCTTCCGGAAGGCATCCGGGAGGAAGACCGCACATAATCAGGCAGACAGTCAAATTGCACAGTATCGTGGCCGCCCTTGCGGGCCAAGCCCGGCTCGTGGCCCCCTCGTGGTCCTTATATGCGTCTCCGAGTGATATGCGTTTCCGAGTGTCGGCGCTGGATATCAGCCGGTGGGTTGTCGGCATGCGCCGGCACGCCACCCGTGTTTCCCGTCCCTCGGTCACGGGGACGGGGCGATGCCTCTTCGGCCCGGATCACTCGTGGCACTGCAAGGGATTGCCGCTCAGCCGATAGACTGCCCCGGTCTTGGTCGTCCCGAGGAGCACCCTCTCTTCGTCGATGATCTGGAGCAGCCTGAAGAACTGGCGGGCGCGTTCGATCGCCTTGTCGTGCAGAGCGTCCGCACGATTGAAGCGCGCCTGAAAGGCAAACTCGCCGACGAGCGGAGCATGGTCCCCGCGCATGCGCCAGAGCGCCACATTGCACTTTGCGCTGACGCCCTTGCCGAAACCCAGCATGGCGAGGTCGAGCAGCACCTCCTCGACGACCGCCTGGTTGACGAGCTCGACCCGGTCCATCTCGGATTGCCGAAGGGCCTCGAGGCAAGGGAAGGCATACCCAAGATTCATCAATGACTTGCGATCACCCTCGGGAGCCTCGTTCAGGCCGAACTGCACATTGTGCGAATAGAGCATGCGGCCGCCGCCCACCCGGTCGCGCAACGGCAGGGCTTCGGCTTTGAACTTGGTCTTGTGCTTGATGTCGAACTTTGGCCGCACATCATGCTCTGCCGCGGTCTGTAGGTCGGGATGGCGGAACTTGAAGACGATCTCGGGCGAGCCCAGCGGGAAGCCGTCCACATAGCGGACGCGCTGGCGCAGGATGAAGCCATTGTTATAAAGGCGGAAATCAGGCGTATCGAGGAAGCGTATCTCGCGGACCGCCGGCTGCAGCCGTTCCATCCCGGCCGCCGAATAGGTGACGCCGATCTGATTGGCGGCCTCGCGTACGGTTGTCCGATAGTCGCGAAGCGCGTTGGCCGAGGTGAATCCATCCGGCTTGAGGATGATCTTGCACTCGAGGTAGTGCACCCGGTCGAGCGGGCTGCCATCGCTATAGAATCCGGGTTTGATATATTGACGTTCCATGGTTTTCCTCCCGGTCGTCGGCCGCGAATCGTGACCATTCCGGTCTTCTCCGACCTTGAAGTTATGCGAATTTCAGATTTGTGACACTAGGGTATCGGTACCGTGAACGTCATCGGGACGAGCCGGATGGGAAGCCGGAAGGGCGGCATCGGAAAAGACTATCTTCCGGAGCGGGATGGGATCGCCCGCGCTCTCCCACCCCGCGCCCGGTCTCTATCTTCTTGCGTGATTCAGGCCTCCGGTGTTTCCACCTCCGGTCATCACGCTCGAGGGCGATCAAATTGAATGAATGATCACATGAAGATACTTGTAAAACAAAGATATAGGGTGGTTTCCGGGGTCGTGGCGCGCGTAAAATGCTTCACGCGGCCTCCGCCCTGAGCACGATCCGGCCCGTCACCTTACCATCCCTGAGCCGCATCAAGGCCGTAGTGGCTTCCCTTTGCGGCATCGTCGTCACCGGCAGGGGGGCGATCTTGCCGACTGCCGCAAGCTCCACGAGCTCACGCAGGTCCGCGGGACTGCCGACATAGTTTCCCTGCACGGTGAGCGCCCGCATTGCCATCAGGGGCAACGGCAGGGTCAGCTCGCCGCCGAAGAACCCGATCTGCACGAGCTTGCCCCCCTTGCGCAGCGCATCGAACGCGAACCGTGCCGTGGCGGTGCCGTTGACGAAGTCGATGATGGCACCGACCGGCCCGCCGCAGGTCTCCATGATGCTGCGCGCCACGGTATCGCCATTGCCGTCCACCACGTTTGCCGCACCCGCCGTGAGCGCGGCCTTCCGCCTCTCGGCGCTGACATCGACCACCACGGTGTTGGCATGCCCGAGCGCCTTGAGGATGGCGACCGCATTGAGCCCGAGTCCGCCCGCTCCCACCACCACGACCGGCTCGTCGGGCGGCAGCGGCATGACCTTGCGGATCGCCGAATAGGCGGTGATCCCCGAGCAGGCATAGGTCGCGGCGATTGCCGGGTCGATGCCCTTCAGATCGACGAGGTGGCGGGGATGCGGCGCCAGAACGTGCGTCGCATAGCCACCATTCTGATAGACGCCGATGCTGCGTGGCGTGAGGCACATATTGTCCTCCTCCGCCAGACACCGTGCGCAGGTCCCGCAGCCAACCCAGGGATAGACGATGCGGAGATCGCCCTCTTTCACGCCGTTCGCCCCGGGGCTCACCTCGGGCCCGAGCTTCACCACTCTTCCCACGATCTCGTGGCCCATCGCGAGAGGCAGTGTCACCCCGCGATCCTTGACCAAGAGCTTCCGCCCGCCCCCGATGTCGTAGGATCCTTCCCAGATATGAAGATCGGAATGGCAGACGCCGCAATGCGTAACCGCGAGCAGCACCTCCGTGCCCTTGGGTTCCGGCGTCGGCAGCTCCATCTCCTGCAGCGGCGCTCCGTTCTCCACCACAGCCCAGGCATGCATGCTCGTTTCCTCCTCTTCTGATCCGTTCTTTCCGGTGTCTATCGCATTTCTTCCGCCCGGGGCGTGAGCGCTTCCGGGTTGATCATGCGGATCGGCTTGCCGTCGAGGAAGGCCAGGATATTGGCGATGCTGTCGGCATAGAACTGAGCATAGACATCGTTCACGCAATAGCCGAGATGCGGCGTGAAGACCGTGTTCGGGCAGGTGAGAAGCGGATGTCCCGTCGGCAGCGGCTCCTCGGGAAAAACATCCAGCGCCGCAGCGATCCGCCCCGCCCGCAGCGCCGCGATGAGTGCCGCCTCATCGACCAGGGCAAAGCGCGAGCTGTTGACGAGCACTGCGCCCGGCTTCATCCGCGCAAGATCCTCCGCGCCGAGCAGCCCGCGCGTGCGTTCCGAGAGCACGATATGCAGGCTGACCGCATCGGACTCGGCAAGCAGTTGCTCCTTGGTCGCGAACGCGGCGCCGGCCGCTTCCGCCCTCTCCTTCGTCAGGTTTGGGCTCCAGCCGAGGACGCGCATCCCGAGAGCGTGACCATAGCGCGCCATCCGCTCGCCGATCCGCCCGAGCCCGATCACTCCAAGCGTTCGTCCTTCGAGCACCGTGCCGGCCGGCACCACGCTCTGGAACTTTCCCGTCCGCACGGCTTCATCTCCGGCCGGCATATGCCGCATCGCACCGATCAGGAGGCCAAGCGCGATCTCGGCGGTGGCCGCCGAGGAAAGCTCGCCGCCCGTGTAGGAGACGAGAATGCCGTGCCGCGTGCAGGCTGCGGTATCGAGCACTGGCGAGCGCCGACCGGTGAGCGAAATCATCCGGAGTTTTTTGAGCCGGGCGATCAGTGGCGCCGGGAAGGCCATGCGCTCACGCATCACCACCAGAAATTCGAAATCGGCGAGCGCGGCGGCGGCTGCATCAGCGCTGCCGAGCGGCTCCTCGAAGTAGGACGCCGTGATCCCGCGTGCCTCGAGTTGAGCCCAATCGGCGCTCTTCTTCGCCACACGCTGCCAGTCATCCAGAACGGCCACCCGCATCTTTTTCTCCCAACCTGTCGTCCTGAACCTCGCGCGCCCACGGTTCTTGCGCAAGACGGGCGGGGACTCCGCGTCCAGGCCTCCCGGGGGCAACGCAGCCTGCTAAGCAGATGTTCGCGGTTCGGCCAACGGAAGGGCCGTCTGCTCGGCGTTCAGTTCGCTGACGGCCCGGTGGATGGCGCGGTCGAGATCGTCAGTATCGACGAACGTCTGGTGCGCGAGATGGTACGCCTTGAGGTCATGCCAGATTGAGGTCATGCCTGACGCGTTCGATGTCGTTCAGGTCGGGCGCATATTTGGGCTGCCATTCGACAGTGAGCCAGTGCGGCCGGCGGCGAGCGCGGCGCGCGACATCTACGACGCTGCTTCGCCAGATGCCGCTGAACCTTTCAATTGCCACAGCGTCGCGTAGTTCATGATGGGGCGCTCGAACGTCGCACCCTTTGCAGTGAATGGTTTTCCCAGTTCCAGCATCGGCTGGAACGTGTCCAACTGCTTGGCGGCTTCGAGGCTGGTCCAAAGGCTGACATTCGTCAGCGAAGATGTCGCCTCATCCGCGCCGAAGTAGAAGGCCAGCAATCCCGCCATGGCCTCGATACCAGGACGCAAGACGGGATCGGCCTCCACCGCCATCTGCCGGAGCTCGGCAAAACGTTCCGGTGGACACCGCAGAATCGACACGCGCACCACTGGCAGCATACGCCGTATCCTCTTTGTCGTTCGGGTCGTCCCGCGCGCCATTCTTGTAGCAGTGCGCCGATTCGCTCACAAGCGCATGCAGGCACCGATCCGCCTCCCAAGCGTTGGTCAACAAAGCGGAATCTGCTTAGCCTTACTCTGTCATTAAAGTACCGTGCCGCAACACACGATGGCAACGAGGGCATCGGGGGAAAGTTCGCGCCAAAGAGGTGGTGATCGAGACACAAACGGCGGCGATGGCGTTGTGGACGTGACGTTCAGGTCTGGGCGCTCAAGTCTGGGCGTTCAGGTCTGACTGGGAGATCCGCGGGGTCGATGACTGACGTTGCGTCGGCTGCGCCCCTCACAGTGGCCGAGGCCGAGTTCCTGCCGTGATTCCTGACAGCCGCATTCAATCCGCAAGCGCGGCTTGGCCAGATCGACGAGACCCCGCAGCAGCATATCGGTCGGCAAGGTGGACAGCCTTCACCCCGAATAATCTGCGCATGCATCGGTACCGGAACTCTATCATGCAGCGACCATGCTACGCTCGCCCTTGGCCAGCGCCACCTCCATCACGTAGAGTCCGAGACTGCTGCGGCGCGAGGGATAGAGCTTAGGCATGCCCTCCTCATGCGCCGCGAGTATGCGTCGCCAATCGCCGCCGACCGCCGACATCATCGCATCGCTTGCCATGATCAGATTGGTCTGGCTGCCAAGCGCAAGACCAACTGGGATATAGTGAGGATCGTCCGGCGTTCCGCCGTGCAAATTCTCGTGCCGGTAGACGAGATCGCCGGCGCAAACGTAAACGTCATCGCTCTGAGCTTTGCCGTCGTTGCGCACGACGATAAACTGCGACCCGGCAGTATGGGTGTCTGCTGCAAGGCGCAGGTCAATCCCTGGCAGCACGTCCTCCATATCGCCGTTCACGCTGACCAGCCGGCCGCTTTCGGCCAGTTCCGCAGCATACATGATGTCAGCCGGATCGGCTCCCGACATCAGCCAGCGGAGTTCCCGCTTCAGGGACATTGCCCATACCCATTGCGAGAGCTCGCGTTCCTGGAGATAGAACTTCGCATTGGGAAAGAAGCGCAGTCCACCCATGTGGTCGAAATGCGCGTGGCTGATGATGATGTGCTCGATATCTTCCGGGGCGAGCCCGCATTCCGCCAGAACCACCTGCGGTGGATGCCAATTCCACACCCCAAGATTCTCGGCGAGTTGCTTGCCGTAAGCGGCGTGGTTGTAGCCACAGTCCACCAGCACGGTCGTCCCCTGTCCCTTAATCAGAAAGTACCCGTAGGGTAGCTTGACGGTGCCCTGGTTGTGCCGCCCATAGACCACCGAACTGAGCGGGCATTCGGGAATGTAGGCGTATTCTAGGACCCAGATAGAATAGACGGACATCGGCGGCTCCTCCCGGATATGTTGGTGTTAAAGCGGATCGCACCTGACTGGGATCGGGGCACTCCGATGCGAAGCGATCCAGGGGGTGCCTTGAATCCGCTCGGCAAAACAACGCAAGCGTGTTCAGTCAGGCTGAACACGCTTTAGGCATCCGCTCGCACCCCTTGGCTGCGCACGGCCGTCATATCCTTTGCCAAGAATGGCCGGCGCAGCCCGGCATGTGCCGCGCAGCACGCATGGGCAAAATTAACCGCCTGGAAGCCAGGCAGGGCGTTAGCGGCACAGACGATTTCGTGCCAAGCCGATCGCAGAACCGGCATCGCTGGTGCCAACCGCCGCGTTGGGGAGCGTCCGGCCCTCATCGCTACGAGGCTTTCCTCGAGTAGCCGTGCGGCGGCAAGCAGATGGGTGTGGTGGTGCACCGCGTGCGGTGGCGGCGACAGCGATCGCGCCGCGTCTGCTGCCTCGCGCAACACCACCTCGGAGGTGAGCAGCATAGGGTGATCGAGCGTTGCCGTGCGGGCCCCACTCGCGGTCAACACAGCCAACCCGGCGAGCTGACGCGCAACGTCCCGCAATTCCTCGAAGGGTCGTGTTGCAGTCAGAATATAGTGACGCAGCGCGTCATGACCGGCCGGCCCGAGCTCAGACAACGATCGATGCCAACGGCATCAAGCGGCGCCGACGGATGCGCACGCCCGGCCTCGCGTCAGTGTCCTGCCCTTTCCGTTCATCGCCTTTCGCGACGAACGGAGAGGATAAGCAGGCCACGGAAAACAAAGAGCGAGTGTCCCGATGCCGTCCGCATTCCAATGCAATGGACTTCGGAATCGAAACACGAGCGCTGGCTTTCTTAGAAAGCTGGGACAGAGTTCTTTGTCCAAGTGTCCGATTCACGCGACGAAAAGCGTTCGCTCTGGGAGTCGCTTTTCTCTGCGATCGGGCGCCGGCCTCCAGAGGACAAATCAACGGACTGTCCTCATTTTGCCGATTGGTCAGGGTGCAGCCTATGGTTTCGACTTCGACGGCGACATCATTGACCGGCCGCCAACCACGAGCCACGCATCTTCCTCCCCTTTTGGCTTGCTTTGGTGCCTGTAAAATGATCTACAATCTGATAGCTGTCAATAATACAGTGGACCAATTCGCGCTCTGCGGTCTGAGCCCCACCGGCTTGGGGTCGATGGGGAAAGCCGGACGTCACGCTGGACTTTCGTGAGACGATCAGACTTCTAGTGCGTTGTCCGAGGACCTTCACTAGGGTATTATTTTCACATGGACGAGGCTGAGCTTTTCATCCCCCGTCAGGCGGCGACGCTCCGCGCACTTGTCGAAGACCGGTTGCGGCTCAGCATTGTATCCGGTCATTTCAAGGCTGGGCAACGATTGGTTGAACGTGAGCTGTGCGAACTGCTCGGTGTCAGCCGTACTTCGATCCGCGAGGCGCTTCGACAACTCGAAGCCGAGGGGCTGGTGACAACGGTGCCGCACAAAGGGCCCACCGTCAGCACAATCGACTACGAGCAAGCCGAGCAGCTCTATGCGATCCGCGCACTCCTCGAGACCTTTGCCGGGCAGCAGTTCGCAGAGCGCGCCTCCGCCGCCGACATGGCGGAACTGACCGCCGCGGTAGAGCAGTTCGAAGCGGCGGCTCAGGCGCCGACCCGGAACGCCCTGCTGGCAGCGAAGACGAAATTCTATACCGTGTTATTGGATGGCTGCGGCAACATGTTCGTTCGCCAGATGCTCAGCCTGCTGCACAACCGGATCAATTTGCTGCGCCTCACCTCAATGACGCAGCCTGGGCGTTTGGCCAATAGCGTCGCCGAAATACGCGAGATTCATGCCGCAGTGATGGCTCGCGACGGCGTTCGTGCTGCCCGGGCCTGCCGCTACCATGTTGAAATGGCCGCGCGAACCGCGCTCACATATCTGCGCGGCATAAAGACGCTCTGATATTTCTTTCCGAGTTCGTGTGGCCATCGTGTAACGGATGGTCAGACCTTTGGCAAATTCTTTGCCCACCTCTTTGTTTATTACCTGATTGTCTGATTGACTGATTAAGTTGAACGCGATTGGACCAGCCCCCTGTGGGGCACTGTTCAGCAGAAGCGGTGGGTCCATGGGCTGAATGATCAAGTGGGGGTGCATCCCGGATGGAGAGAGATCCGGGTTTTCGAGGCCCGCGGGCTCTTCTGGCAACTGACTGCTTGGCGGCTGATGAAGTAGGCCCGTTGCTTATCGAGGTGAGCGTGCTGCCGCTCCAGTGCCCGCATCCCGATCGAGGGCGGTCGCGCCTGACTGGGATCAGGGCAGCCCGCCGACAAGTTGGCGGGCTGCCCTGATACGAAGCGATCCAGGTGTGCCTTGAATTCGTTCGGCAAAACAACGCCAGCGTGTCCGGCCAGGCTAAACACGCTCTGGTCACCAAGTTCTTTCCACTTCCGGCTTGACCATACCATCATACAATGCTTTTGTTGGTCCTAAAGCGAGAGAATATCGCCAAAAGGGGAATATCAGGGATGAAAACGGGAACGACCAGGATATTGGCCGCTGTGGCGTTCGCGCTGACGCTCGGATGGACAGGACACGCGACGGCACAGGAAAAGTACAAGATCTTTCTGAGCATGAGCTACATCGGCAACGATTGGCAGGCCGAAGCCGCCAATATGATCCGGGCGATGGCGATTTCCGGGCCGCTCAAGGACAAGGTGGACCTCAAGGTCCAGGTGGCTGGCACGAACGCCCAGCGCCAGATTCAGCAGATCAATGCCATGATTCAATCCGGCGCCAAAGCGATTGTCGTCTATCCCGTCGGGCCCACGGCCTTGAACCAGGTGGTGAAGGAAGCCTGTTCCAGGGGCGTTCAGATCTTTGCCTATGATGGCGAGATCAATGAGCCGTGCGCTCATAACGTTCATATGGACCAATACCAGGCTGGTCATGACGCTGCAGAGTGGCTGGCCAAGCAGTTGAACGGCAAGGGCAATATCGTAATGATCACCGGCGTGCCCGGAACATCGGTCGATCTTCTGCGCACCCAGGCGTCGATGAGCGTTTTCAGCAAGTATCCCGGGATTAAAATCATCGCACAGGGCGTCGGAATGTGGAGCCAGGCGGTCGCCCGTACCGAATTATCGAAGATCGTCGCGACACATCCCTGGAGCGAAATCGATGGCATCATCGTGCAGGTCGGGTGCTACACCGCATTCTCGATGCAGGACGAGGCCGGCATTCCCGACTCCAAGAAGAAGCCATGTGCAGGTGAAGGCTCCAACGGTCATCGCATTCAGATGCTGAAGAACGCGGACGGCGTGATTGGTGCTCATGGCACCTATCGCCCGATGAACGTTCCGAGCTTCTCCTACGCCGCTCCACCGGTCGATGGCGCTCTTGCCCTGAAACTTGCAGTCGAGGCGATTGAGGGTAAGTCGTTCCCGCACGACATCCTGATCCCGCTGCCGGAGGTCACGAACGATACCGTTAAGCTCTGCGAGAGCGGAAGTTGGAAGGACATGGCGAATGGCTGCAACGTCTTCCAACCTTCCATAATCAGCAATCCTGGTTGGTTTGCGTCAATCTATAACGCTGAAACGCCTGAGGTCGGGCTCAATGCCGCATTGCATGGCATTCCCGAATACTGAGATCGTGCACTGTAACCTATAGACAAGGCGGCTAGAGCGTGATGATTTCTGGTCATCACGCTCTAGTTTTGTTTTCTCGATCAATTTCATGACTTCCCTTTGGGCTTCCCCTCGGGCTTTGGCGGATCGCTCTGCGCCGGGGTCCCCGCGAACACGTTCGCGGGGACCCCGGACATGTCGGCGGGGTGCCTCGATTCCGGTCAGGCGCCATTCGCTCCAGGTGGCCCAATGTGCATGAAGGGATTCAGTCGCTAACCGGGGCAAGTGTTGGCAATTGCATCAATGTTCCGAATCCTGGCACCCGGCTGGCTGCCTCGAGCTGGCAGAGCGCATGCCAGACCATCGCCTGATTGCTGGTGAGCACGGGCATTCCCAGGGCTTGCTCCAGTTCCTGGATGATCCCAGCCGTACGAATCGCGGTGCAACTCAGGAGGCACGCATCGGCGTGACCGGCTGCCTGTTGCGCAAATTCGAAGATTTCCGCCGGCATCAGCC
>JASHVY010000285.1 GCA_030044345.1 Acetobacteraceae bacterium
CCGGCGCGGCGCGCCCAGGGCCGGGCCGGGCAGGGCGGCCAGCGTATAGAGCGTCGGGTTGGGCGAGGCGCAGCCCGCCGCCAGGCTCCCAAGGCCCAACCCGAGCGCCAGCGCCACGCGCCGCCGCCCGAGCCCCGCGCGCCGGATCGTGCTCATGGCAAGGGGGAGGCGCCGGAGCGGCCGCGGATCAGCGCCGAGGGCTGCTGGGTGAGCAGGTCGGAGAGCGCGCGGAGCGACTGCATCGTGTCGTTCATCTGGAGCAGCACCCGATCGAGGTCGCGATAGAACATGGAATTGCTGCCGTAGCCGGAATTTGCCGATTCCACCAGCATATCGGTTCGCGCGAGCAACCCTTGCAGGTCCCGCGTGATCGCCGGCAGCTCGGCAAGCGCCGGCGCGGCGCCCCGGTCGAGCTTCTCGATCGCATCCTGGGCCGCCGCCATCGTCGCCTTGAGCGAGCTCAAAGTGTCACGCAACTGTCCATTGTTGGCGAGCCCGTTGAGCCCGGCGAGCGTGGCATTGAGATTGTCGCCGATCTCGGTGAAGGGCATCTGGTTGACCTTCTCCAAAAGCGCCTGCGCGGCATTGGTGATGTCGGCGAACTGGCCCGGCGCCGTGGGCACGACGATGTTTCCGTCTTCAACTCGAATCTCGGCCTTCGGCGCGCCGGCAACGATCGAGAGCGCAATCTCCTTCTGTCCCGTCAATAGATTGGCGGTGGCAAGCTCGGCCCGCATGCCGCGCGCCACCAGGATCCGCGCATTGGCGAGCGGCCCACGCCGGCTCGCGACGCCGATGCCGGCGATCCGCTGCGGCTGGACGACGAAATGCACCGGCACGCCGATGCTGTCGCTCTTCGGATCGTAGCGAAGATCGACCGATGTCACCTCGCCGATCGGGATGCCGAGCAGTGTCACCGGCGCGCCCACCGCGAGCCCCGCGACCGAGCCCGGGAAATAGGAAACCAGCGGAACCCGGCGCTCATAGGCGGCCGAAGCGGCGGCGGCCGCGTCGGCATAAAGCGGGAAAACCTCGTTCGCCGCGGCGGGCTTCGTGGTGAGCGCGGATTGCGGCGTCTCGAAAGCGATGCCGCCGAAGAGCACGGCCCGGAGCGATTCGACATTGAGCCGGACGCCGCCCGCGCCGAGCGAGACCGAGGCGCCGGAGGCATTCCAGAAACGCGAGCCCTGGCGGACATATTGGTCGAACGGTGCGCGCACGAAGGCATGCACGGTGACGCTCTCGGCCATCTTGCCAATATCCCAGCCGAGCACGACGCCGACATCGAGATCGCGATAGAAGATCGGTGAGCCGAGCGTCAGCGAGCCGAGCCGGCTCGCCTTGAGCAGAAAGGTCCGGCCCGGAATGTCGGACTGCAGGACCGGCGGATTCTCGAGGCCGGTATAACGCCGCTCGGCCGGTCCCGGCGCCTTCGAAGGCAGGATCGCGATATAGGAGCCGGAGAGAACGGTCTCGAACCCGGAGAGGTTGCCGGCAAAAAGCCGCGGCTTGACCACCCAGAACCGTGCCTTGTCGGTCAGAAGCCGTGTCGCCTCGCGCGTCATCCGCACCGAGACCACCACGCCGCTCAGATCATGGCGCAGCGTGATGCCTTGCACGGTGCCGAGCGGGATATCCTTGAACCGGACCTGGGACTGGCCGGCGACCAGCCCCTCGGCATTCTGGAAGGTGATGGTGATGAGCGGCCCGCGCTGGGAAAGCGTCTGGTAGGTGAGCCAGGCGGCGATCAGAAAAGTCACCGCCGGAATGATCCAGATCGGCGAGAGCCGCCGCCGCTTCGTGATACGGGCGGAAGCGGGGCGATCCGTGGCGGCGGCCGGGTGCGCGGGCGCGTTCAGGGACTCGGCCATCGCTCAGCCGGGCCTGCGCGGCCCGCGAGATGAGGCGCCGCCCGTGTCTTGACTCCAGAGTGTATCTTGTCCCCGAAGTTCGGCGCACAACAAGGCGACGTGCTTCGAAATCGAGGCACTCGTGCCAGCTTTCATAGAAAGCTGGCACAGAGGTCTTTGTCCCAGTGCCCGATTCACGCGACGAAAAGTGCTCGCTCCGCGAGGCGCTTTTCTCTGCGATCGGGCACTCGGAACATGCAGGAGTTCGCGGTACCGGATGGGTCCTCTCCCGGGAGGTTGTGACGAGACGCGCGGAAAACACCGCCCGGCAGGGCCTTCATAGCACAGGGTTTTGCATTTTGCCGAGAACCCGGCCGATTGAGCCCGGCCCGGTCCGCCGCGCCCCTTCCCGGGGCTCGATCCCCCGCGCCGGGGCGCCGGCTTCCGGTGATTTCTCTTTCTTGAACAACCCGCTCGGCCTCGCCTTGGCAGATTGACCGCAAATGCGCCTCCTCGATATCCATGCCCTCCGCGGACGGACCGGCCTATAAAGCGTGATCGCCGAAGGTGGGATCACCGAAGGCGTGAATCACGCGGGGAAACAAAGGGCGAGAGTGGGATGCGGGAGCGGAAGCGAACGTATCCCACTCTCGAGCGTGATCGCCGGAGGTGGCGGCAGCGCAACAACGAAAGCGAGCAAGAATGAGCAGGATCATCCTCTACGGATTCGATGGCAGCACCTATGTCCGCACCGTGCGGATGCTGCTCGCGGAGAAGAAGGTGCCTTACGAGCAGGTGCCGGTGCATGTGCTCAAGCGCGAGCCGCACCATCCCGAGCATCTCGTCCGCCATCCCTTCGGGAAGGTGCCGGTGGTCGATTATGACGGGTTCCGCATCATCGAGACGAGCGCGATCGCGCCGTTCCTCGATGAGGTGCTGCCCGGCCCCTCCTTCACGCCGGACAATCCCCGCGACCGTGCGCGCATGCACATGGCGATGGGCATCGTCGATTCCTACGGATACCCGGCGCTGATCGGTGTCGCCGGCTTCCATCTCTTTCCGGACTTCATCGGCGGCCCGAACGAGGAGGCGCGGCGCCAATCGATCGCGAAGAGCCGGCTCGTGCTCACCGAGCTGATGAAGCTCCGTGGGAAGGATGCGTTTCTCGCCGGCGCGCAGCCTTCGCTCGGCGATTTCTATCTCGCGCCCATCTGCTTCTATGTGGGCCTGACCCCGGATGCCGCCGAGGTCTTCGGTGTCGAAGGCTTCGCCGCATGGTGGGAACGGATGCAGGCACTGCCGAGCTATCAGGCGACCGCGCCGCAGCTCGGCTAGATTACTACGGCTGCCCGGGCGTGTTCAGCCAGGCTGAATACGCTCGGGCGTCGTTTTGCCGAGCGGATTCAAGGCATCCCAGGGCGCCTGTGGATCGCTTCGCTCGGGGACCCCAACGCAACGCGAGCCGCCAAATGGCGGGATTGATGAGATGGACGGCGCCCGCTCCCGGCATCGCAGTGCCATAACGTGGTCGTTGCCAGGCGCCACAATGAGAAGCGTCGCCCACCATGCCGGGTTACCACGATCGGCCTCGACCTCGCGAAGCAGGCGTTTCAGGTTCACGGCTTTGGTGACGGGCAAACCCGCGCTGCACAGCGTCCCCAATCTGGTCACGCTCAATCCCAATATCGCTTAGCATTCTGTCGTCCAGGTCTTGCAGGATGGCTACGGCTCGCCTCATCTCAAGGTAACGACGCAGTTCTGCATACCATCTGGTGATAAACAAGATGATTTTCCTGTTCCGATCGAAGCCGTCCCATTGCGGGGTTTGATGACAAGCATCGAGTCGCTCACCAGTTGCCGGGCAGGGATCCAAAGATGCTCCAGCGTTTCGTTTTCCAGGACCATTCATGACCGATCGCGCCAGCAATGAAGCTGCATTGAGCGTCAGACGCTGTTCCGCGCCGGCCTCCGACACCATCCAGTCCTGGTCGTTTGGCCAATCTTGATCGTTTAGAATGCTGGTTCGATCCGAAATTTGATTGCCGTTCACTGGCCTTTTCCCGACAGCCTGGAAGTCAGTGAGACTATCGAGGCAGCGCATTACGGTATCGTCGCATATCTGGAGAAGCCGGCTACTATTGTAGCGCGGCAGCGGCTGCGATTCGGCTCTACACCGACCTACTGAACGACCGACTCTCGCTTGGTGCTTGCGATTTCCGAATTGCCAATGCAGAGCTTGCCGAATTGACAAGCTTCAGACTCAAATGTCTCAGCTTTCTGCGCATGGGCGCTGGAGAATGTTACATATACAGAACGAAAAGTTGCAATCCGAAGGAAGGGTGTGTGCACCCATGCTCGGATGAGGCGTCGAGAATGGCGCGGGCATCGTCGATCATGTGCGCTTGATCGACGAAGCTGCAAGCATGGGCCGGATTCGTCCAGGCCACCCCCACAGCCAGAACGTTTTCGAGACGGGCCATGCGGGCAAATCGCTTCGGGCCGGTCCCGAAGATCACATGGAACCGGCGGGACAAATGGCGTCCGCTCACGCTCAATCCGTTCTAGGTGTTATGAACCTTCTACCAGGCCCCATGGGGTAAACAAAATGTGGTAAAAAATGAGGTAAGCAAAGAAGAAGAGAAGTCGTTCTTTCTTGAAAGAAAGAACCAAAGAACTTTTATCCTTTCATTCGGAGTCCCCGGCCGGGGCCTCGATCAATATGACTTCTGGCGGATCACAAAGCGATCCGCCAAAGTCATGAAATTGATCGAGAAAACAGAACCAGAGCGTGATGATCAAAAATCATCACGCTCTGGTCTGGAAAACGGAGAAAAGTCTTTTTGCTTCTTTTTCTGAAGAAAAAGAAGTCTCCTTCTTTCTGATCCTTCATCGAAGTGCATAACACTTTCTAGGTGCCAGCTTTCCATGAAAGCTGGCACGAGGATTGGAAGGCGATCAGCGACCGGCCAGCTCGGCCAGAACCTGCTCAAGGCTTGTCGGGCCATGCACCGTGTCAGCCTGGGCTCCTTCGAAAACGATGTGGCCGCTGTTGAAGCCGGCGAGCATCTCGCTCATGGCCTCGGCCGACCGTGGCGTGAGGCCCCATTGCGCATAGACCCCGCGCCATTCGGACGGTGGAAGACTCTGCGCCTCGACCCGCCGCCCGAGAACCTTGGCGAAGGCTTCAGCGACATCGTTCGGGGCATAGCGGCGCGGGCCTTCCAGTTCGATGACGCCGCGGCCCCGCGTCATGTTGAGCAGGGAGTCCGCGACAACGTGGCCGATATCCTGCGTCGCCACCATCGGATGGGCGCGGTCGAGCGGCGTCAGCATGCTGGGCAGCACACAGGTGGCGCGCACGTGGGGAACCAGGCCGGCGAAGTTCTCCATGAACCAGCCGGCGCGCACCGAGATCACGCCGTCCAGATCCGCGAACGCCTGCTCCATGTCATGAAGCTTCAGGATCGCGCCGGTACCCGCCGCGTGCTGGGCGCCGATGGACGACAGCAGAACGACGCGCCGCGGCCGCGTGGCGCGGAGCGCCCGACCCAGCGCTTCGACGGCGCGGACATTCTCGGCGAACATGTCCGGGCTTTCAAACCAGGTCGGCGTCATGACATAGACGCCATCC
>JASHVY010000286.1 GCA_030044345.1 Acetobacteraceae bacterium
ATATTCGGATTTTCCGGCGAAGACCGGACCGACTCGAATCCGCCACAACCCGACGCCTGTCGCGATTGCTGGCATGTCCGTTTGGGAAAGTCCATCGGGTGTAGCGGGCATTGGCTAAAGCATGAATTCAGTCGGGCACAGGAGCTGCCGGTAGTGCTTGCCTTCGAGGCTCGCGATCGGTGGGAAGCGGTTCCTCCGCCATCCGCAGAATATCCGGACGCCAATTGCCTTTTGGCGCGATTTTGGAGCAGGTTATTGAAAGCCTGAGCCACCCGGGAATGTGTGAGGAGGCAACCTCACTCAAAAACGAAGATTTGTAAATGGCCTTGACTTTCTTGTCGTCTCTGCCCGGCGTGCAGCTCGCAACAAATCGTGCGTCGAGGCCTAGAGCGGTCACGCTCCCCCTCAGAACGCCAGCTCCCGATTATCCGCCACTTCCTTCATCACGAAGAAGGTTCGCGTCTGCCGCACACCTGGCAGCGCGATTAGCCGCTCCCCGTGGATGCGGTTGAAATCCTCCATGTCTCCCACCCGGATCTTCAGGAAATAGTCGAAATCTCCCGCTACCAGGTGGCAATCCAGAACAACATCGAGTCTGGCCACCGCCCGCTCGAACGCTGTGAAGCTCTCGGGGGTGGACCGGTCCAGCACTACTCCCACAATCACAAGCGCTCCCTTCCTTACCTTCCCTGGCGCGATGATCGCCCGTACGCCACTGACATAGCCTTCGGCGAAGAGGCGCTGGGTGCGGCGATGGCAGGTTGCGGGACTGACCGAAACCGCCTGCGCCAGCTCGGCATTGCTCAGTCGACCATTAGTCTGGAGCAGACGGAGAATCCGCAGATCGATCCGATCAAGCCCGGATTGAACGGAAGAAGCATTCATCGATGGGTCCCTCTGCGGAAGGATCATGAAATCAGTGGTCGGCGTCCGCGAGTATCGACCAGAAACGAGGTGAAAATCGAGAGTACATTCCGCCCCGCCTTGGGTTAGGCTTCGCTATCTCCACCTCCATCCCGGAACCCCGGCCATGCTGGAAAAATTCCCTCGCTACCCCCTCACCTTCGGTCCCACCCATATCGAGAAGCTGGAGCGACTCTCCGCGTATCTCGGCGGTAAGGTGGAGCTCTACGCAAAGCGGGAGGATTGCAATTCCGGCCTCGCCTTCGGCGGCAACAAGCTCCGCAAGCTCGAATACATCATTCCCGATGCCATCGCCTCCAACGCCGATACGCTGGTTTCCATCGGCGGCGTTCAATCGAACCACACCCGTATGATCGCCGCCGTTGCGGCCAAGATCGGCATGAAGTGCCATCTCGTACAGGAAAGCTGGGTCCCGCACGAGGATGCGGTCTACGACCGAGTGGGCAATATCCTGCTGAGCCGCATTATGGGCGCCGATGTTCGTCTGGTGAACGATGGCTTCGACATCGGCATCCGCGAATCCTGGCGCCGCGCGATCGAGGAGGTGAGAGCCAAGGGAGGTAAGCCTTATCCGATCCCAGCCGGTGCCTCGGTCCATAAATTCGGCGGGCTGGGCTATGTCGGCTTCGCTGAAGAGGTGCGTGCGCAGGAGAAGGAACTTGGCTTCGCCTTCGACTACATCGTGGTCTGCACCGTCACCGGCTCCACCCATGCCGGTATGCTGGCCGGTTTCGCGGCCGACGGGCGCGCGCGCAGGGTGATCGGGATCGATGCCTCCTTCACGCCCGCGCGGACCAAGGCCCAGGTGCTGGAGATCGCGCGCAACACCGCCATCCTGGTGGAACTGGGGCAGGAGATCGTCGAGGACCACATCGTGCTGATCGAGGATTATGCCCATCCTGCCTACGGCGTGCCATCGGAGGGGACGAAGGCGGCGATTCGCCTCGCTGCCCGGCTCGAGGGGATGATCACCGATCCGGTGTATGAGGGGAAATCGATGCAGGGCATGATCGACCTCGTGAAAAGGGGCTATTTCCCCGAGGGCTCGAAAATCCTTTACGCTCATCTCGGCGGCGCGCCGGCACTCAACGGATACGCCTACGCCTTCCGCAACGGCTGAGACACCGCGCAGCCCGGATGCTGCGCCCGCCTTTGGTTCACAGATCCTCAATTGTGATCCGTTAGCCTAGCGGAGAAAAACGGCGCGGAGAACCAATGGACATTTTACGAGCAGCCGTCATCGCGATTGCGGCGACAGGCGCGGCCTCACTTCTCGCTCACAAGGTCAAAGCTGACACGTCCGACGACTGGCCCTGCCAGGCAATCTTGTGCATGTCCAATCCGGGAGGAGCAACTCAGTTTTCCGAGTGCGAGCCTCCAATGGAGAAATTCTGGCAATGGATGTCCGTGCCCGGGCATAGCTTCCCGCAGTGCCCGGATGCCGGGCCAACTGTCGAATCGACGCAAGAGATTTGGCTATGTCCGCAGAACACAGTCACCATGAACGGCGCTTGCGTAATGCCATTCCCCTACACAGACGCGCAGACCGACCAGACCGTCCAGCTCGTGGCGTCCTTCCTGCCCACCTTGCTACCCTATGTGCATCGGTTGCAGATCGGTGCGCAGGGGGAGGGCGGGATCACGATCTACGCCGACGCGTCCTTCCACAATTTTGCTACCGAAATCCCATCGACTGCACCGCCCGTGACGCAAGATCAAATCACCGCGGGCGAAGATCAGGCGATCGCAGCTTATCTTGCACAGACGGACGGCGCCGGCATCTTGGGAGGTAACGGTGGTGACTAGCCGAACTCAGGTGGTCTGCCACCCAACGTTCCGAATGCCAAGTTTTCCATTGTTTCGCATGCCGGGCAGCCACTTCCTGCCACCCATCTCAATGAGGTGCTCGCCGCTCACGCATTCGTGGGTCGCATTGTCCTTGGGTATTTCGGATAGGCGGAGGGAAGAGCAGATCGCCCATTTCGGCGTTTCGCTATAGGACCTCTCATGCGACTCATCCTCGCCCTTCTCCTCCCGTGGCTTCAGTTCTTTACCATAGGCAGGCCTATCGCCGGCATGGTTTGCCTCGTCCTACAAATTACGATCATTGGCTGGATTCCTGCGGCCATCTGGTCCGTCTATGCGCTCGGCCAATACAAGACGGACAAGAAAATTGCGAAGGCCATGGCAAATCGCTGAGCGTTTCGGCCGGAAGGGTGACTCGATATCCTCCGAGAATCGCCTGGTTGCGGCCCCTGACGAACCCGGGGCCGCGCGCCGCGGGCTATGCCGCTCGCTCGAAGCGAGCGGCTCCCGGCCGCGACCAGGTCGCTAGCCATACGCTCTCAACGCAGGAGACGGTGAAGTAGACCGGCGCTGGAAAGGTCGGATCGTCAAGCTTCACTGACAGATAGAGCCGACCGTCCTTGCCGGTCTTTTCGGACGCGACGCCGGTCTCAAGATCGCCGGCAAAAACAAGGTGACTCGGCGCGATCGAGCTTATTGATCGCAGCGAATCGAACGGTCGAATTTCGAGATCGACGTTGAGCATCAGCGACCGGATCTTGCCGCGATAGATGCCATCCGGCGCCTTGGTGAATGTTCCGAGCTGAGCCATCTCTGCCTCCGGTGGGTGTTTCGGGCCGCCCCGTGCGGCTCGATAGCGACGCCCGGAGACGGGGCCGGGGGCACCGCACCCCTAGGGCCGATCGGACCGAAGAGTCATGCCGCCGATGCCGCCGGCAGGGTTGCGGAGCGGGCGGGGTTGGCCCCGTTCGCAACGCGACCCGCTGCGGCAACGCCGGCGTGAATATTCGGTTGCGGCGCCCCCGGCCCCGTCGATAGTCGCGGCAATCGAGCCGCAACGGGCGGCCGACACGGAGAATGGCACGGCAGGGCATCCTTAGAGGCGCTTTGGCTCTCTGGGGCGCCTGCCGATCCTTGCTTCCCGAACTGGAGGTGAGGCTGTGAATGGCCCGCGTTGGCGGCTGTGGCTGAAGGGACGACGCTCTGCGCTTTCTGAGCGAAGCCCGGACGGGAGGAGTGACTAAAGCGCCGCGAATTTCCTTAACGGACAAGCCGGGCAAAGGCGTGCCCCTCGATTGAAGGGCCCCTTCTGAGAATCGGCAACGAGAGAGCGGGCAGCCGAATCGTTCTTCGGTCACTTGAGCAAGGACGTCGTCATCGAGATCGCCCATCGCCGCGCGGGGAAACGCAAATTAAACCAGTGAATCTATATTTTGCCATTTCAGCGATTGTCGCTGTAACCGAGGCTATCCGCCTCAATGAAGGGAGTCACTAATGTACAGCAACACTTTTCTCGTCGGCCGCCTCGGCAGGGACATCGAAATCCGGTCAACCCAAAACGGCGAGCAGGTGGCAACGCTCAGCGTCGCTACCTCGACGAGCTGGAAAGATCAGAACAGCGGAGAATGGAAAGAAAGGGTATCTTGGCATACTGTCGTTACATTTCAACAGAACCTTATCAAATCGCTCGAGGGCCGAGCCAAGAAGGGTGCCCGCATCCTGATCGAAGGCAGACTGGAGTATCGCAAGTGGCGCAAGGAAGGTGAGGCCACCGATCGGGAACAAGCGGAAATCAGGGTCGGTCCCGGCAATGTCATCCGCCTACTTGATGCACCCGGCTCCGAAGACGGCGGAGAGCAGTAGCACGAGAGACCAGCCGGGATGGTCCGGATCGTCCTCTCAGCCCTTGTTCTCGGTGCGCTGGTAGGCGCCAGTCTAGCAATCCACACGAAGGTTAATGACTTGGAACCGGCGCCAATCCACAGTGCCGAGACCATCTCACGCCGATCGCCAGCACTGCCGGACCCCAACATGACGCCCGGGGCCGTCAATCCGAGCGTCACGCAAAGCAATATCGACGCTACGATTTGTGTCCGCGGCTGGACCCGCACCGTTCGGCCGTTGGAGAGCTACACCGATCCGCTGAAACGCCGGCAGATCGAGACCTATGGGTATTCCGACCGCCAGCTTGCGGACTACGAAGAGGACCATCTTATCCCTCTTGAACTGGGCGGCGCTCCCTCCGACCCACGCAACCTTTGGCCCGAGCCCCACCAGCTTGCTGACGGCTGGGGCAGCTATAGCAAGGATCGGCTGGAAAACCGCCTCAATGAGCTTGTGTGCAGCGGACAGCTCTCCCTTAACGCCGCCCGCTCGGCGATCGCATCCGATTGGATCGTCGCCTACCAGAGATACGTCGGCCTGGAACCCGACGCCCCGCCCTCTACGCTATTACCGCAATGAACATCGAAACTGACAACCAAAAGGAATCAGGCCCCTGCCTTCCGACGGCAGCGACAAACTCGCCGATCCCTCCCGGGCATCGAGCTTGGGGATGGAGCACTGCCCGCCGTATAACAGTATCTGAGTTTTCGTGTTGGCTTCCGATGTATGAGGACTCGAAGTTCAGCGAGGAGTCGGATAATGCCGCGGGCGCTGTGTGCGATCAAATCGCCGCCGCCATCCTGGCGCCGCGCTAAACCTCCTTCCCGCTCTGCTGCCACTGGGCGCCTCCCCGGCCTATGGCCGGGGCCGGGCTCTAACTCGCTAGGCGCGCGAGCTCGCCAAGCTCATCGGAGCCCCCTGCGGGGGTCTCCGCCCTTCGGGTCACGATCCCTGACGCCTCTCTGAGGCCGCGCAGACACGCGAAGCGGGAGGGGCGGGCTCCGCCCTCCCCTCCCCCACGAAACACGGCCTGCGCGACGGCAGGACCGCTCGCTGCGCGGGACTTCCAGCCCCGCGCCCTCGCAGCCCGGCCGCGCTCGCCCGCGCTTCGCCCCCTCCCCTCCCGTGCTCGCCGCACGGCGTCCGCCGAAAGCCGTGTGACCACGCCTTCGGCGCAATTCGAAAGAGGAGAACCAACATGGGCGAGAGCGTTACCCCGGAAACCACCACGGTTCCGTTGAACAAGCTGGCGGCCGACCCCTTGAACGTCCGCAAGACGAAGCGAGCGGACACTATCGATGCGCTTGCAGAGAATATCCTTCAGCGAGGCCTCCTGCAAAACCTCGTCGTGCGCGAGGGAGAGCGGGGGAAATATCTCGTGACGGCCGGCGAACGGCGGTATCTCGCCTTGAAGCGATTGGCCGATCAGAAGCGAATTGCCAAGACCTTCCCTGTTCCGGTCCAGATCATCGCCGAGGACGATGCACGCGACGTCAGCCTGAGCGAAAACAGTATGCGGGAAGATATGCACCCAGCCGACCAATTCGAGGCGTTCGCTGCATTGCTCGACAGCGGCATGAGCACCGAGGACGTTGCCGCACGCTACGGAGTGACGCCCGCCGTGGTGACACGCCGAATGAAGCTCGCAAAAGTCTCGCCCAATGTCCTCGCTGCTTTTCGCGAGGATCGCCTGAAACTCGACCAAGTCATGGGCTTCACTGTCAGCGAGGACCTTGCGGAACAGGATCGCGTGTTGGAGGAAATCACTAATAGCCATTTTTCGGCCCACCGCGAGCGTATCGTCTCTATTCTCACACACGCCAAGGTCCCAACCATAGATGGACGATTCCAGTTCATTGGGGAGGAAGCCTATGTAAAGGCCGGCGGGACCATCACCCGTGATCTTTTCGATACCGAAGAGACCGGCTACGCGGACGACAGTGCGCTGCTCGACCAGCTGGCAATCGAACGGCTGACCGTGATGGTGCCCGATCTCCTCGCGAAGGGTTGGAAGTGGATTGAGCCCGTCACGGAAATACTGCCGGAGATGAGGCGTGGACTCGCGCGCATCCATCCTCGAAGTGTACCCCTGAGTGAAACCGATCAGGCGAGGCGGGACCAGCTAGCCGCCCGCATGGGCGAGATCAGCGACGAGACCGGCAGCCATGAGCCTGACGAAGGGCCTCTCGCAGAGGAATATCGCCTCATTGAGCAGGAGTTGGACGAAATCGAGGGCAAGCAGTGGACCTTTGACGATAAGGAGCGTGCACTCGCCGGCGGCTGGATTACAATCGATGATGACGGTGAGCCGTACACCGAACTTGGCTTCGTCCGCCGGGAAGATCAGCCCACCCTCGATGTGCTCAGGCATGGGACTGGCAAGCACGTGGAAGAAGGCGAGCTCATTGGCGACGGCGAGGACGTGACCGGAGACGACGATAGCCTGGACGGCGAGGAGTTCGGGGATGACGACGAAGCCAAATCCGACGAAAACGACGACGAACAGGCCACGACGGAGCAGGTTAATCCGCGACTTTCCGCCGCACTTCTGACCGACCTGCACGCGGCAAGGACGGTTGCGCTCCGCCTCGAATTGCTGACCCGCCCCGATATCGCTCTCCGCGCGGTCGCGCATGCTCTTGCTCTTCAGATCATCAGCCACGGGCAGGGCGCTATCACCTTGCAGGCAGCGCAAACCTACATCCCGGCGATCGCCGCAACCCATGCGCCCAGTGACGACCCGATCAAGGAGCGGATCGGGCGTTGGCGGCTGCGTCTGCCGGATCGACCCGAAAAGGCATGGGATGTCGTTATGCAGCTCAGCGACGAGGACGTGCTCGACCTCATCGCCACATGCGCGGCAACCCTCGTGGACGCCACATACAACGCGGTAGACGACGCTTATAGCCGGCAACGCATGGGATGCGCCAGCAGGCTTGCGAGTGCCGTCGGCCTCGACATGAGGCACTACTGGAGAACCACCGCCGACAATTATCTGAGCCGCGTCAGCAAGGCCGCAATTCGCGAGGCCGTGGCACAGGCGGTTTCAGAGGATGCCGCGAAGAAGCTGGACAGCATGAAGAAAGCCGAAATGGCGAAGGAGGCCGAGAGCCTCATTGCCGACACCGGATGGCTGCCCGCTCCGCTACGGAGTTAGACGAGAAGTCAGGGCGGGGGAAACCCCGCCCATTTCTTACCGAAATCTCAAGGAGTTCTCTCCAATTTGTGCGGACAGCCTCTATCCGACACGAGGTCACGATGCCGGACCTGCAGAGCGTTCTCGAAGAGTTTGCGACAGCGTGCCGCGAAGCCGGGTTGATTCTTGAAGGCCCGCCGGCGATGGATGG
>JASHVY010000287.1 GCA_030044345.1 Acetobacteraceae bacterium
TTCGCATAAGCTTCGGCGATGAGCCCGCGCATTGCTTCCGTGCCGGTGGCCGCATAGACGATCCCCCGCGCCGCCTCGGCGGCGCGCGCCAAAGCCGCGACATCGTTCACATCGAGCGGATCGAGCAACGCATGCAATTTGCGCCAGCCATCGGCAGCGGTCAGCGCGTCGCGATAGACCCGCGCGATGAGCGCGAACCCGTCCGGCACGCGCACGCCGACGGCGCCAAGCCGGCTCGCCAGTTCGCCGAGCGAGGCATTCTTGCCCCCGACCTCAGGGACATCGGCAATGCCAAGCGTGGAAAACCAGCGGACCGGCGCGGTGGCTTGCGACATCGTTCTCTCCAGGTTCGTCTTCTGGCTGCGGCCCTATCCGAACCCATGGAGCGCGCCGGTGCGTTGACCTGAATCAACCGGCCAAAGTTAACCAAACGGAATCAACTGGCAGGTTCGCCGCAAAGCTGCCGAAACAGTGCCTCCACGAGATCATGCCGGACGAGCGCGGTTCCATAGGTGGTGACGGCCGCTGAGCCGGCCGCGACGCCAAGCGCCAGCGCCTCGCCCTCACCCAGGCCGCGCACCAGACCGAGCACCAGCCCGGCGAGAAAACTGTCTCCGGCACCCACGGCGCTCTGTTCCGTGACCGCGGCCGCGGCGCGCCTTGTGATCCCGTTCTCGCTCACCAGAAGCGCCCCATCCCGCCCCAGGCTGAGCGCAATCCTTCGCGCCGCGCCGGCGCGGAGCAGCCCCAGAACTTCCTTCTCCTGCTGCTCGCGCCCGCCCACCTCCGCGCCGACCAGGAACGCGAGCTCGCCCAGGCTCAATTTGAGCAATTCAATGCCATGGCCGGTCGCGGCACGGAGCGCAGGACCCGAGGTGTCGAGAACGAATTTCTGACCGCGCCGGTCGGCAATCGCAGCAGCATCCGCATAGAACTCAACCGGCACTCCGCGCGGGAGGCTGCCGCTCGCAATGATCCATTCGGCTTCGATCTCGCGCAGGAGATCGAGCGCATGGCGCCATTCATCCTGCCCGATCTCCGGCCCTTCGGGGACGAAGCGATATTCAAGGCCGCTCTGCCGGTCATGGACGTTCAGGCTGATGCGCGTACGGCCGCGGATCGGCAGCGAGCGCCAGCGCACCCCTTCCTCATCGAGCAGCTCCTCCACCAGTCTTCCGGTGACACCCCCGGTCATGATCAGAGCCAGGGCGTCCGTCCCCAGTGCGTGCATGACACGCGCCACGTTGATGCCGCCGCCACCCGGGTCGAGCCGCTCGTCGGATGTGCGGATCTTGTGCGTGGGTCCGACCGAGGGTGCCGTGCAAGCGATATCGACCGCCGGATTGAGCGTCAGCGTCGCAATGCGCGGCGATGCATCAGGGCTGGCCAAGGACACCGCTCTCCACCTCGCTGGCGCCGGTGGATTTTCCGATTATCGGCCAAGGACGGCATCGGTCAAGGATGACAACTCCGGGCCCCGGTGCGCATCACCCCGCACCGGGGTCTCTTTTTCTTGTCTCGGTCGGCTCAGGCGGCAATCGCGTAGGTTCTGGGTATGCCGGCTTTTGCCGTTTGCCCATGCATGGGTTCGGCCGGCAGGCCCTCATGCAGGAGGTCTCGCGCCGCAATCAGACATCCCAGATCGATGCCCGTTTTGAACCCCATGCTCTCGAGCATGAAGACAAGATCCTCGGTCACGATATTGCCCGATGCGCCGGGAGCGAACGGGCAGCCGCCAAGCCCTGCCAGTGCCGCGTCAAAATGACGAATGCCTTCCTCGAGCCCCGCATAGGCGTTGGCAATCCCCAGCCCCATCGTGTCGTGCAAATGAAGCCCCTGAAGCTTGTCTCCGACGGCGTCGCGCACGGCACGAATCATCGCTTTCACTTGCGCAGGGTTGCCGTACCCCACGGTATCAGCCAAAGCGATGGCATCAACGCCCGCTTCCGCCAATCCTTCTGCGATCGCTACGACCGCGGAGGCGGGAATGATGCCATCGATCGAGCAGCCAAATGCCGTGGCGCAGCCTGCCTCGACGATGACCTTTCGCTCCTGATCCCGCAGCCATTCGATGACCTGCCCCGCCTCCGCCACCTGCTCGGTCGGACTGCGATTGACGTTGGAACGGCTATGCCCTTCGCTCACGGAGACGGGAATGCTGACGCGATGCGCCCCCGCCGCATAGGCATCCTGTGCCCCGCGCAGGTTCGGAACGAGAGCCACGACATGCAGCCCCGGAAAGGCAAGGCTGCTTCGCACGATCACAGCACTGTCCGCCATCTGCGGAACCTTTTTCGGCGAAACGAAGCTTCCCACTTCGATCTCCCGAACCCCGGCGGCAACGAGAGCACCGATCCAGCGCTGATTTGCCCCGGTGGACATCATCGTCTTCGCCATCTGAAGCCCGTCGCGCGGGCCAACCTCGCGCACCGTTACGCTCTCAGCCATTCTTCCCTCCTCGCGCGCCTACAGCACCTTACGCAAGCGCAAAGCTTCGATTTCATCTCGGGAGATGCCAAGGGATCCGTAGATTTCCTCGTTGTGCTCTCCAAGCCGGGGGCTCGGCAGCCGGATGCGGCATTGCGCTTCCGAGAAGCGGAGCGGAAAGCCGAGCATGCGAACCGGAGCTCGATCCGGATGTGGAACCTCTATGGCCATATCCGCGAACTGCGGATCCGAAAAAACCTCTTCAACGGAATAGACCGGCCCGCAGGGGACGCCAGCCCCATTCAGCTTCTCGATCCAATAGGCATTTCCATAGAGGGACATCCGTTCTGCAACACGTGCATTCAGGATCTCACGGTGTTTTACGCGATCCTGACCGTTCGCGAATCTCGGATCGTTCAGCACGTCTGTCATATCCAGAGCACGCATGAGACGCGTGAAGAACTCGTCCCCTGCCGGGGCAATGGCGATGGCGCCGTCGCTCGTGTTGAAGAGACCATAGGGCGCGGTGATGGGATGATCATTGCCGCTACGCGGCAGAACCTCGCCCGTTGCGAAATAATGGCTTGCCGCGTAGCTCAGGAAACTGATCAGCCCATTCGTGAGGGTTGTACTCACGATGTCGCCGTGGCCCGTTCGCTCCCTTCGCAAGAGCGCAGCGGTGATGCCAAGCGCCGCGTAGAGACCGGCAATGAGATCGCTGACCGGGAGCCCCGAGCGAAGCGGAGGATCGGTCTCCCGGCCGTTCATGCTCATAAAGCCGCTCATGGCCTGAGCGATGAAGTCGAAGGCAGGGCGGTCACGATAGGGCCCGCTCTCGCCAAAGCCGGAAATGCTCGCGCAGATCAGCCCCGGACGAAGCTGCCGTAATCGCTCCCGGCCAAGACCGAGGCGATCGAGAACCCCCGGACGAAAATTATCGACCACGACATCCGAGCGCAGAACGAGTTTTTCGAAAAGCTTTCTTCCTTCTGCTTCCTTGAGATTGAGGGTGATCGACTTCTTGTTGCGGTTGAAGGTCGCAAAATAGTAGCTGAGCCCTTCACGCATGGCGCCCTGACCACGGATGGGATCTCCATCCGGCAGCGTTTCGAGCTTGATGACCTCCGCCCCCATATCCGCCAGAAGCATCGTGCAGAAGGGACCGGAGATGACCCGACTCAAGTCGAGAATGGTAAATCCGGAAAGTGGCATGACGCCTTCCTTAGCCACCTAGATCAATATGGCTTCTGGTGGATCGCGAAGCGATCCGCCAAAGCCATGAAATTGATCGAGAAAACAAACCTGACAAAGAACTCCGTGCCAGCTTTCCATGAAAGTTGGCACGAGGGCGCGCAATATAGGGAGATGGATCATTCGGTTTGGTTCCGGTCACGCGATTGACGGTGCCCCGCCCCCACGGAAACCGAAGGTTAAGATCGGAGTTCCGGGACAAGCCATAGAGGCGCATCGCCGCGCGCGACACGCTGCACATTGTCGAAGGCGTTGCGAAAGCGCGTGTATTGGTTGTCCCATGTCGGGCCGGCCAAATGGGGCGTGAGCACGACATTGGCGAGCCCGAACAGCTTATTGTCGGCGGATGGAGGCTCACGATCAAAGACATCGAGTCCCGCACCGGCAATGGCTCCCTGATTAAGAGCTTTGTAGAGCGCTTCCTCGTCCACCACCGGCCCGCGGGAGGTATTGATCAGATAGGCGCTCTTCTTCATCAATTGCAGCTCCGCTTCGCCGATCAGGTGCCGGGTCCGCGA
>JASHVY010000288.1 GCA_030044345.1 Acetobacteraceae bacterium
GGATGCGCTGGCCGCCGTCACACTGAAGCTCTCGACGGAGGAGATCGCCGCTCTCGAGGAGCCCTATATCCCGCACGAGATCGCCGGTTTCGCTCCGGTGCGGATCTGAAGGGCATTATTTTCTGGCGTGATTCGCAGCTTCGGTTGAGTCCACCTTCGACGATCACGCTCTGTTCGTTTTCCCGCGTGATTCACGCCTTCGGTTGAGTCCACCTTCGGCGATCACGCTTTGTTTTCTCGATCAATTTCATGGCTTTGGCGGATCGCTCCGCGATCCACCAGAAGCCATATTGATCTAACTAACCGCCGCCTGCCTCCGTCCGCCGCTCGTCCTGGCGCAGGACGTCGATCGGCACCAGCGCGCCGCCGCGCTCGAAATGCCAGAAGAGCCAGCCATTGCAGGAGGGCGCATTGCTCACCGCCGCCCCCACCTGATGGATCGATCCGCGCGCGTTCCCGGCCTGCAGCGTGCCGTCCGCCGCGACCGTGGCAGAGACGCGGCGGTTGCGGTCATAGAGCCGCGTTCCCGCCGGCACCAGCCCGCGCTCGACCAGGCTGCCGAAGGGAATGCGCGGCGCCTCGCGCCGTGAGGGCGTGACGGCGAATCCCTCCTCCGGCAGCCGCTTCGTTCGCTTGAGCCGGGCCAGCGCCGCCTCGACATAGGCCGGGTGCCGCTCGATGCCGATGAAATGCCGCCCCAGCCGCTTCGCCACCACCGCCGTGGTGCCGGTGCCGGCGAAAGGATCGAGCACCACCTCCCCGGGCAGGGTGCAGGCGATCAGCGCGCGATGGAGCAGCGCCTCGGGCTTCTGCGTCGGGTGGAGCTTGAGCCCATGGGCGTTGCGCAGCCGTTCCTCCCCCGTGCAAAGGGGCAGCAGCCAGTCGCTACGCATCTGCACATCGTCATTGAGGGCCTTCATCGCCTGGTAATTGAAGCGGTGCCGCGAATCCCGCCCGCGCGCCGCCCAGATCAGCGTCTCATGAGCGTTGGTGAAGCGCCTTCCGCGAAAATTCGGCATCGGGTTCGATTTGCGCCAAATGACGTCGTTGAGGACCCAGAAGCCGAGATCCTGGAGCGCTGCGCCGATGCGAAAGATATTGTGATAGGCGCCGATCACCCAGAGCGTGCCGTCCTTGGCGAGAATGCGGCGGCATTCGCCAAGCCAGGCCTTTGTGAAGCGGTCATACTCCGCGAAGTCCGTGAAGCGGTCCCACTCCTCGTCCACCCCGTCCACGAGGCTGTCGTCCGGCCGGCGAAGCTCACCCCGAAGCTGGAGGTTGTAAGGCGGGTCGGCGAAGACACAGTCGATCGAGGCGGCCGGCAGCATCCGCAATATCTGGATGCAGTCGCCGAGGAGCACCTGATCGAGCGGCAGCTCGTGGTCGATTGCCTTGTTTCTCCAGGGGGTCGGAACCGTTGGCGATATGGTGGTCGGGCCGCCCGTGGCCCGTCAACCGTCCCAGGGGCAACCGTCCATGGGGTAATCGTTCAGGGGGAGGCGAAATCGCGCAGCAGGCCGAACCCCATCCGATGGTGCCGGGTCGGGCCGAGCCGGAGGATGGCTTCCTGGTGCCCGGGCGTCGGGTAGCCGGCATTCGCTTCCCATCCGTAGCCTGGGAAGCGCACGGCGAGCCGGGTCATGGCGCGGTCGCGCAGCACCTTGGCCACGATCGAGGCGGCGGCGATCGAGAAGCACCGCGCATCCCCGCCCACCACCGGCCGGGTGGGGCAGGGAAGCTCGGGGGTGATCGGCCCGTCGATCAGGGCGAGATCGGGCGGAGCGGGGAGGCGGCTCACCGCCCGGCGCATCGCGAGCAGGCTCGCGGCGAGGATATTGAGCGTTTCGATCTCCGCGACCGAGGCGGCGCCGACCCCGATCTCCACACCCTTCGCCCGCAGGAGCCGCGCAAAGGCCGCCTCGCGCGCCACCCGCGAGAGCGCCTTCGAATCATCGATCAGGGCGGCAAGGCCGCGCGGCATACCGGCGCGGAACACCACGGCGGCGGCAAGCACGGGGCCGGCGAGCGGGCCGCGCCCGGCCTCGTCCACGCCGGCCACGCGCCCACCCGCTGCCGCCTCGAGGCGAAAATCGGGCATGGGCGAAGATCACCATTGTCCGGTGATTCGCGCCATGCCCTGATGCAAAAAGTGGTGTGGGATGGGAGGGGCGAAGCACACGTGACAGAGGGTGCCAATTCCGGCTTCGGGCTGGATTTCGATCTCGGCGAGACGGTGGAGATGCTGCGCCGTGAGGTTCAGTCCTTCGCCGCCGACGAGATCGCCCCGCGCGCGGCGGAGATCGACCGGGAGAATGATTTCCCCGCCGATCTCTGGGCGAAGATGGGCGCGCTCGGCCTGCTCGGGATCACCGTCGAGGAAGAATTCGGCGGCGCCGGCATGGGCTATCTCGAGCATGTCGTGGCGATGGAGGAGATCAGTCGCGCCTCGGCCGCCATCGGCCTCTCCTACGCCGCGCATTCCAATCTCTGCGTGAACCAGATCCGCCGCCACGGGAGTGAGACGCAGAAGCGCCGCTATCTGCCGCGCCTCATCAGCGGGGAGCATGTGGGGGCGCTGGCGATGAGCGAGCCGGGCGCGGGCTCGGATGTCGTTTCCTTGCGCACCCGCGCCGAACGCAAGGGCGACCGTTTCGTGCTCAACGGCACGAAAATGTGGATCACCAACGGGCCGGATGCGGATGTGCTGGTGATCTATGCCAAGACCGACCCGGAGGCCGGGCCGCGCGGCATCACCGCCTTCCTGGTCGAGAAGGGGTTTTCCGGCTTCACGGCCGCGCAAAAGCTCGACAAGCTCGGCATGCGCGGCTCCAACACAAGCGAGCTCATCTTCACCGATTGCGAAGTGCCGGAGGAGAACGTGCTCGGCGCGGTCGGGCGCGGCGTGAACGTGCTGATGAGCGGGCTCGATTACGAGCGCGCGGTGATCGCGGGCGGCCCGCTCGGCATCATGCAGGCCTGCCTGGATGTCGTTTTGCCCTATGTGCATGAGCGGCGGCAGTTCGGCCAGCCGATCGGCGAATTCCAGATCATGCAGGCGAAGCTCGCCGATATGTATACCGGGATGAACGCGGCGAAGGCTTATGTCTATACGGTCGCCAAGGCCTGCGATCGCGGGCGGGTGACCCGCAAGGATGCCGCGGGGGCGATTCTGTTCGCCGCCGAAAAGGCGACCTGGATGGCGCTCGAGGCGATCCAGGCGCTCGGGGCCAATGGCTACATCAATGACTATCCGACCGGGCGGCTGCTGCGCGATGCCAAGCTTTACGAGATCGGCGCGGGCACAAGCGAGATCCGCCGCATGCTGATCGGGCGGGAACTCTTCGCGGAGACGGCGTGACGTGACGGTGCCCGGGGCGGTGCTCGGGGGCGCGATCGATCCGCGCTCGGCCGCCTTCCGCGCCAATCAGGCGGCGATGGGGGCGCTCGTCGCGACGCTGCGCCGGACGGTGGATGAGATCCGCGAGGGTGGCGGCACGGCGGCACGGGAGCGCCATCGTGCGCGCGGCAAGCTGCTGGCGCGGGAGCGCATCCGCGCGCTGATCGATCCGCTCTCGCCGTTTCTCGAAATCGGCCAGCTCGCCGCCCATGGCATGTATGGCGGCGAGGTGCCGTCGGCCGGGCTCATTGCCGGCATCGGTCGCGTCTCGGGGCGGGAGTGCATGATCCTCGCCAATGACGCGACGGTGAAAGGCGGGACCTATTATCCGCTGACGGTGAAGAAGCATCTGCGCGCGCAGGAGATCGCGCTCCAGAATCATCTGCCGTGCCTCTATCTCGTCGATTCCGGCGGGGCGAATCTGCCGAGCCAGGACGAGGTCTTTCCGGATCGCGATCATTTCGGCCGCATCTTCTATAACCAGGCCGCGATGTCCGCCGCCGGCATTCCGCAGATCGCCCTCGTCATGGGCTCCTGCACCGCCGGTGGCGCCTATGTGCCGGCGATGGCCGATGAGAGCGTGATCGTGCGGAACGAGGGCACGATCTTCCTTGGTGGCCCTCCCCTCGTGAAGGCCGCGACGGGCGAGGTGGTGAGCGCCGAAGAGCTGGGCGGGGGCGAGATGCACAGCCGCATCTCCGGTGTCACGGACCATCTCGCCGAGAACGATCATCATGCGTTCGGCATCGCGCGGCGCATTGTCGCCGGGCTCAATGGGGCCGGGCTCAATGGCCGGAGATCGCCCGACATCGCCCTGCGCGCGCCTGTTCCCCCGCTTCATGACGCGGCCGAAATCGGCGGCATCGTGCCGGCCGATCCGCGCCAGCCTTTTGAGGTACGGGAGATCATTGCCCGACTGGTCGATGGATCGGAATTCGATGAGTTCAAGCGCCTCTATGGGCCGACACTCGTGACCGGATTCGCGCATCTCTGGGGCTATCCGGTCGGCATCATCGCCAATAACGGCATCCTCTTCAGCGAAAGCGCGCTCAAAGGCGCGCATTTCATCGAGCTTTGCGCGCAGCGGCGGATTCCGCTGATCTTTCTTCAGAACATCGCGGGCTTCATGGTCGGGCGCAAATATGAGGCGGGCGGCATCGCCAAGGATGGCGCGAAGATGGTGACGGCCGTCGCGAC
>JASHVY010000289.1 GCA_030044345.1 Acetobacteraceae bacterium
ACCAGAGAAAAGACGAGGAAGGCGATGAGGACGGCGAGCCATGGCGCCGGCCGGCCGAGCCAGCTTCGATGTCGGGGGCTCGTGCAAAGATAGAGAAAGGCGCCGGCGAGGACGAGGATTGCGGAATATTTCGAGAAGAGGGCGAGCCCGAGCGCGAGACCGGCGAGGAGCCACCAAAAGAGGGCAACGCTGCCCGAGGCTTCGAGGGCCGAGGAAAGAAAGAGCGCGGCGGCGATCAGGGCCGCATCCAGCGGCCCATCGGGCAGGACGAAGGTGCCGAAGGCAACGCCGAAAAGCGGTGAAAGATTGAGAGTGACCGCGGCCCAGAGACCGGCGCGCGGGGAGAAGAGACGCGCACCGAGCCGGTAGATGAGCCAGGTGGAGAGCGCGAAGAGGAGGATGAAAGGAAGCCGGACGATGATGGGCGCCGCGGTGCCCGCCAGCCGTGCGGCGAGCGAGGAAAGCCACCACACCGGGGGCGGATGGTCGAAATAGCCAAGGCGGAGCGTCCGCCCCGCGGCGACAACGTAGCTCTCATCGACGCCGAGCCCGAGCGAGGCGGCGAAAAGAAGACGCAGCGCGGTGCCGGCAAGAATGAGAAGCCAGAGCGCGCGCAGGCTGGCGGCCTCGGCCGGACGACCGGCCATGGCGGAAGGGCGCGTCTCACGCTCGTGAGATACACCCAGTCCACTTGAGTGGGACAAGATCGCCCGCGCGGGCTATTCCGCTCAGGTCGCGACGACGCGCTGAAGCTGCTCGCCCAGGCCGGCAATGCCGAGCCGCATCGTCTGGCCGGGCTTGAGGAAGACCGGCTCCGGCTTCTTGCCGTGGCCGACGCCGGGCGGCGTGCCGGTGGAAATGATGTCGCCCTGGCGCAGCGTGATGTGTTGGCTGACATAGCTCACCAGCTTGACGACTCCGAAGATCATCGTCTTCGTATTGCCCTGCTGCATGCGCGTGCCATCGACATCGAGCCACAGATCGAGCGCCTGCGGATCGGGCACCTCATCGCGGGTGACGAGCCAGGGGCCGGTGGGGCCGAACGTGTCGCAGCCCTTGCCCTTGTCCCAGGTGCCGCCGCGTTCGAGCTGGTATTCGCGCTCGCTCACATCGTTGCAGATGCAGTAGCCGGCAACATGATCGAGCGCCTGGTGCTCCGGCACATAGCTTCCATCCCGGCCGATGACGATGCCGAGCTCGACCTCCCAGTCGGTCTTGTTCGAGCCGCGCGGCAGGCGGACGTCATCGTAGGGGCCGCTATAGGCGCCGAGCGATTTGAGGAAGATGATCGGCTCCTTGGGAATCGGCATGCCGGCCTCGGCCGCGTGGTCGGCGTAATTGAGACCGATGCAGAAATAATTGAGCGGCCGGGCGACGCAGGGCCCGATCCGCGGCGAGCCCGTGACCTTGGGCAGCGTCTTCCACTCGAGCGCGCGCAATCGTGCCAGTCCCGCATCGGAAAGAACCTCGCCCGCGATGTCCGGCACCACGGCGGAAAGATCGCGGATCGCGCCGTCAGGATCGAGCAGGCCGGGTTTTTCCGCCCCGGCAGGGCCATAGCGCAGCAGCTTCATCATTGTCCCTTTCGATAGGAAGATACTGGGAAGAGAAGGGGGAAGCCGGACACGCTCAAACGGTCCAGCCACCATCGATGACGATTGCCTGGCCGGTGAGAAAGGCCGATTCATCGCTGGCAAGATAGACGGCGAGTGCGGCGATCTCCTCGGGCTTGCCGAGCCTTCCCATCGTCTGGCGGGCGACGAAGGCGCTGCGCGCCGCCTCGACCGAGCCCGCGGCCGGGGCATTGGCGGCGATCCGCTCCTCGAGGCTCGGCGTGGCGATCGTGCCGGGGCAGATGCAGTTGCAGCGTATGCCTTGAGCGACATAGTCCGCGGCAACGGATTTGGTGAGGCCGATGACGGCGGCCTTGGTCATGCCGTAGATGCAGCGGCGCGGCGCGCCTTTGACGCTGCTCGCCGCCGAGGACATGTTGACGATCGCGCCGCTTCCCTTGGCAAGCATGCCGGGAAGGAAGGCGCGGATGGTGCGGAACATCGCCCGCGCATTGAGATCGAAGGCGAAGTCCCATTCGCTCTCCGATGCTTCGAGGATCGTGCCCTGATGCACGAAGCCCGCGCAGTTGAAGAGCACGTCGATCGTCCCCGCCCGCGCCGCCGCCTCGGCGATGGCGGCCGGGTCCGTGCCGTCGAGCGTCGCGACCTCGATCGTGGGGGCCGCCAGCGTGGCGAGCTTCGCCGCGTCGATATCGGTCGCGATGACGCGCGCGCCTTCGGCCGCGAAAGCAAGCGCGCTCGCGCGGCCGATGCCCTGCGCGGCGGCGGTGACGAACGCCGTCTTGCCGGCGAGCCTTTCCGTCATGGTCCGGTCGGTTCCTTCAGTGGTTGTTGCGGGATTCGCCGCGGGTCTCGATGATGTTGAGATAAAGCGTCGCCGGCTCGAGGCAGGCGCCGGTGCCGAGCCCGCCCACCATGCTGCGATAGATTTCCTCCCACGGCGTCATGTTGAGGAGCGCGGGCGCCTTCCAGGCGGCGCGGCGGGCGGCGATCTCCTCGGCCGGCAGAAGGAGATCGACGCGGCGGGTATTGAGGTCGATCCGGATCGGATCGCCGCTCCGGAGCAGCGCAAGCCCGCCGCCCACCGCGGCCTCCGGCGTCACGTTGAGGATGGAGGGGCTGCCCGAAGTGCCGGACTGGCGTCCATCGCCCATGGTGGGAAGCGCATCGATGCCCTTCAGAAGAAGAGAAGCCGGCGGCTGCATGTTCACGACCTC
>JASHVY010000290.1 GCA_030044345.1 Acetobacteraceae bacterium
TCGAGATGGTCTTTCGAGATATCGACGCCAATGGTATCGTTCTTCATCTTTTCCACGCCTCTGCTTGTCATTCGGGGCTCACCCCCGGGTATCCGTTCAGGCC
This sequence comes from Acetobacteraceae bacterium, assembly GCA_030044345.1. Taxonomy (GTDB): domain Bacteria; phylum Pseudomonadota; class Alphaproteobacteria; order Acetobacterales; family Acetobacteraceae; genus JAKAWQ01. The sequence continues at coordinate 104 of JASHVY010000290.1, forward strand.
AAAGGAAAAGACGAGGGCGATCAAACTCTGGTTCGGCCCGTCAAACGGCCAGCGTAATCCCGATCCGTCCCTCGCCGCTGCCGGAGAGGGCTCCCACCCTCTCCCAGCGGTTCCTTCTCGCCTCAGCAGCGCGAAAAGTCATAAGACAAGCGTGATGATCAAAAATCATCGCGCTCTGGTCCGGAAAACGGAGAGAAGTCTTTTTGCTTCTTTTTCTTCAGAAAAAGAAGCCTCCTTCTCTCTGAGACTTCATCGAAGTCATGACACTTTCTAGACGGTCGGCAACCGTACATCGAGGCGGCTTCCGCACGGCGTGCCCTGCAAGGCCGCATCCACGCAGAACTCCACCACCGCGTTTGGGCCGGAATCGGTAAAGACTGCCACCAGGCTGTCCGGCTGGTCGGGGAAGACGGTCTCGCCCACCTTCACGGTTTCCGTGGTGACGACCGGAGAGGGCAGCGTGATATCCTTGCGCGGATATGTGCCGCGCAGGACGCTGCGCGCCAGCTCCAGCGCGACAACCGACTCATAGGGCGGATCATCGATCGAGATGCCTTCGACTTTTTGGCCCATGTAGCCGATCATGAACTTGCGGAATCCGTTTTCTGCCGTCCCGGCCGTCGGCGGCAGAGGCACTCTTCCCGCGCTGATGAACGCCTTGAGTACGCCATCCGTTCCGCCCTGACACCAGATTCCATCGATCTTCGGCAGGCTCGGCAGGATCGCAGCCGTATTGCGCTCAGCGACCGAGGAGTCCCACATGCCTGTGTACTGATTGACGACTTTGATGTCCGGATATTTCTTCCATACGCTCTCAGCCCCGGCATTGCGCTGGTCATTGTCATAGGTCCCGGCCACGCCCGTCACCATGATGACATTGCCTTTGCCGTTCAGCTTCTTGGCAAGCCATTCCGCCCAGGTGACCCCGAAGCCGAATTCGTCCAGATGCACTTTGAGAACGTTTGGCGCCGTCACGACATTGTCGAATGAAACAACGAGGATTCCCCGTGCCATGGCCTGCCTGAGAATCCCATTGAGTCCGGTAGGTGAAGCGGCATCGATGAGAATCGCATCGAACCGCTGCGAGATCAAATTGGAGAGCTGCTGGGACTGGGCCGCGACATCATTCCCGGAATTGAACCATGTGCCCGTGACTTCGGACTTGTAGGGCTCCATCTGCAAAGCCGCCTTGTACACATTCTCCATCATGATTCGCCATTTATTCCCAATGAACGAATTGGAGAGCGCGATACGGAGCTTGCGCCCGGTGATCGGCGCTTGCGTCGAAGCCGCCTGCGCAAATGGCGAGCAAGCTGCGCCAGCGGCAATGGATGCGCTCCCCGCAAGGAACGTACGCCGCGCGAGATCCGGGACCATTCTTCCTCCTTCGAGCCTTGCTTGTCCTGTTGCTGAAGCCGGAATGTTAGGCGGGCCACCGACCGCGAACAAGCCACCCGCATGTTGCGATTTCAGATCAATCCGCCGTCCTCGCCCTCACCCCTTCGCATCGCGGGCACGGAGGCAGATGCTGCGCGCCACGGCGGGCGTGATGGCCTCGCTCTAACGGATATGCTCAGACCTGGAGAAAGCCGATCTGGTCGGCCTCGAGGATCGCGGCGGTGAGCGGGCCGCCATAGACGGCGCCCGTATCGATGCCGATTTGGTTTCTGCGAATCACCGGCTTCTGTTTCGGCGTATGTCCGTGGACGACCACCGCGCCGAGATTGCCCCTATAGGAAAGAAAGGGCTCGCGGATCCAGAGCAGGTCGGCCGGATCCTGAGCGGTGAGCGGCACGCCGGGGCGGACGCCGGCATGGGCGAAGAAATAACCGCCCTCGCTGTGGCTCATGGCGAGCCCCTGAAGGAAGCGGAGATGCGCTGCGGGCACGTGCCTGGCCCAGAAGGCCGCCGACTGATCCGCATCGATGCCCCAGCTCGCGAGCGTCGCAGCAGCACCGTTGAGCAGCCAGAGCGTCGCCGATTCGGCATCGCCGCCGGCGAGCACGGCGAGCGCCATCGCCTCATGATTGCCCCGCAGATTGACCGTCTCGACGCCCGGCAGCGGCGGACCGGCGGCGAGCCTCTCCAGCACCGCGGCGCTTGCCGGCCCGCGATCAAGGTAATCGCCGACATGCACGATGAGCGGCGCGGCAACAGGCCGCGCGGCGAGGTCGGCGGCGATCGCCCGATGAAGAAGCGCGAGCTGGTGGTCGCAGCCATGCACGTCGCCGATCGCATAGACGCGTCGGCCGGGCGGCAGAGTGGCCGGCGCGGGCTGAAAGGCAACCATCGCCGGCAAGATTAACATCTCTCCGCCCCCGCTCCGAGACGCCATTGCAGCCATGTCAGGGGCGCTCTGCCTCGCACGCTCTTGGCGGGCGCAGGGGATCGGCCTATCCCGCGCAGAATGAATAGGCCCGCGGACGCTATCGTGGTCGAAGGGCTGGTGAAGCGGTATGGCCGCGACACGCTCGCCGTGGACGGCATCGATTTCCGGGTGCCGGAGGGCATGACGGTCGGGCTTCTCGGCGGCAACGGCGCCGGCAAAACCACGACGCTCGCTCTGTTGCTCGGCCTCCTGATCCCGACCGCGGGCCGCATCACCGTGCTCGGCTATGATATGGCGCGGGACCGTTTTCCGGCCCTGGCGCGGATGAATTTCTCCTCACCCTACGTTGCCCTGCCGCAGCGGCTGACAGTCGCCGAGAATCTGCGCGTCTATGGGCATCTCTATGGTGTGGCCAGGCTCGATCGGCGGATCGCCGATCTGGCCGAGGAGCTCGATCTCGGCGAATTCCTTCATCGCCCGGCGGGTCAGCTTTCGGCAGGGCAAAAGACCCGGGTCGCGCTCGCCAAGGCCTTGATCAACCACCCGGAGGTGCTGCTGCTCGATGAGCCGACGGCCAGCCTCGATCCTGACAGCGCCGATTGGGTGCGCGGCTGGCTCGAGCGCTATCGGGCGGAGCGGCGCTGCGCGATCCTGCTCGCCTCGCACAATATGGGCGAGGTCGAGCGCCTCTGCACCGAGGTGCTCGTGCTGAAGAAAGGACGCCTCGTCGATCGCGGAAGCCCCGGGGCGCTTATCGCCCGCTATGGGCGGGAGGATCTCGAGGAGGTGTTCCTGGATATCGCACGCGGCCGGCAGGCCGCACGGATTGGCGCATGAACGGCACGGCGCGGCGCGTCTGGGCGCTGCTCTACCGGCATCTCGCGCTCTACCGGCGGTCCTGGCCGCGGGCCGCGGAGCTGATCTATTACCCGGTTCTGCAAATGCTGATCTGGGGTTTTACGGCACGCTTCATCGCGAGCCACCCTGTCACGACGTTTTCGCTTGCGGGCAGCATGCTGATCGGCGGCGTGCTGCTCTGGGAGATCGCTTTGCGGAGCCAGATGGGCGTCGCGGTGAGCTTTCTCGAAGAGATCTGGTCGCGCAATCTCGGCCACCTTTTCGTCAGCCCCTTGCGTCCCTCGGAGCTGGTGGCGGGGCTGATCGGCGTTTCCTTCCTGCGCATGCTGGTGGGGTTGATCCCGGCGATCGCGCTCGCCTGGCTGCTTTATGCTTTCGATCTGTTCCAGATGGGTCCGATCCTGGTGCTCTTCTTCGCCAATCTGATGGTGATGGGCTGGTGGGTCGCGCTCGCCGTGGTCTCGCTGATCCTGCGTCACGGCGCGGGTGCGGAGACGATGGCCTGGGCGGTGCTCTTCGGGCTGACACCCTTTTCGGCGGTCTTTTACCCGGTTTCGGTGCTGCCGATGGCGCTTCGGCCCGTGGCCCTGGCCCTGCCGTCCGCACACGTTTTCGAAGGGATGCGCGCGGTGCTGCTGCACGGCGCCGTGGCATGGGGTGAGATGGGATGGGCGATCGGGCTCAACGTGATCTGGACGGCCGGCGCGATGGTTCTGTTCGCGCGGCAGTTCCGCGCGGCACGGGTGCGGGGCGCGCTGATATCGATCGGCGAATGAGCCCGACGCGGTTCTGGCTGGTGCGGCACGCGCCGGTCGATGACGCGGCGCGGGCGATCCTTTACGGGACGATGGATGTCGCGCTCTGCCCGGTGAGCCTTGAGGCGGCCGCCCCGCTCTGCCGGGCGCTTGCCAGGAGGCTGCCGCAGCCGGCGGAATGGATCGTCTCGCCCTTGACCCGTGCGCGGCGGACGGCCGAGGCGATCTTCGCCGCCGGCTACCCGTCCGTCTCGCCGGTCATCGAGCCCGGCATGACCGAGCAATCGCTTGGCGAGTGGCAGGGACTCAACCATGCGGCGCTGCCGGCACGGCTGACCGGCCCGCCGCATGCCTTCTGGCCGACCGGCCCTGCCGAACGCCCGCCAGGCGGGGAAAGCATGGAAGATGTCATCGCGCGGGTGGGCACGGTGCTCGAGCAACTGGCGAAGCAACACTCGGACAAGGACGTGGTGGTGGTGGGACATGGCGGGGCGATCCGCGCGGCGGTCGCCTATGCGCTCGGCATCGGCCCGGGACCGGCGCTATCGCTCGCAGTGCAGAATCTCTCCCTTACCCGGCTCGAACGCTACTCTCACGCCTGGCGCGTGGTGTGCGTGAACGAGATGGCGGACAGCCCGGCCGGCGGAGATTCTTGAGGGGGGATTCATAATCCGGCCCGGGCGAGCGATCGCCCAGGCCGGACATTTAGAGCGTGATGACTGGAGGTGGAATCACCGGAGGTCTGAATCACGCGGGAAAACAAATGACTAGAGCGGAATGGGTGAGCGTAAGCGAACGCATCCCGCTCTAGGTTTTCAGGGAAAGGAAGAGGTGGCTATCAGGCCGCCGCGGAAGTCTGGGCAGTGTCGTTCGCCACCTGCGGAGCATCGACCGCTTCCGGTGTGGTCACGGTGATGCGGCGCGGCTTGAGCTGCTCGGGCACGA